>JAQGPI010000212.1 GCA_028293175.1 Verrucomicrobiaceae bacterium
CAGATTGGTGTGAAACGGAAGACGAATGTATCCGGGTTGAGATCGGGCAAGTGCTTCGCTACTTACTTACGGGCAACGCCGAGTATTTCCGTGCCGTGCCTCGGGTGTATGCAAAAAAGAATTTACCTCAATACCGAAGGGCCTTGTCGTGCTGGGAGATGGGGCGATATGGCTCATTCAATGGCCGCGCTGCATTTGGCCCGGATTGGCTCCCCCTTTCTGCTTGGGCCGAAAGTTTATTCATAGGGCTTTTACGCTGGCCCGGCTGTGGAACGCGCGAAGAAACTGAGCGGACAACTGCTCAGTGGATTGCGCATCTTAACGCACGAATTAAAAAGCTTAAAAAAATGCGCGGTGAGGCGACCGGAATTCTCTTTCTTGAGCAGGAAGCGCGACTGCCACGAAGACCCCCATCCAAATGGGAACGCCCGCTGCGTATTGCCATTGTGCAATCAGTAGTCCCTGATGTAGAAGACTTTAAGGCTGCTGGATTGGGCGACCTACAACTTAACGGAGCCGCCATTCGCCAAAAGCACCGCAGGCACCTGCGCCTTATACTTCAAGGAGTACGGAAGATGCTGGAGGCTCGATTGAGCCATTTGCGTAACAGTACTAACGCCAACCTTGATTGGCTGATATTGCCGGAGCTTGCCGTGCATCCTGACGATGTACTGCCCCTCCTCCTGCCTGTGGTACGCCGATACAAGTGCATCGTGTTGGCTGGTTTGGTTTATCATCCAAAGGACGTTAGCGATCCCGCTAGTAAGCTAATCAACTCTGCGCTCTGGCTCATACCCCAGTGGAGCCCAGAGCACGGCTTGCAAGTAAGCCGAATCGAGCAAGGCAAGGCTTGGTTAGCACCGGGACCAGAACGTTCAAATTCTGCGATTATGGGGTATCGTCCTGTCCAATGGATTGTGCGCTATCACTGGTCCTCCAATTCCCTCTATCGGCCACTTTTGCTCAGTGCCTCCGTTTGTTACGATGCCACGGATACCGGATTGACACACGATCTACGTAACCGAAATGACTTTTTCGCTATCTGTGCGTTAAATAAAGACATACCAACTTACGACAACCTCGCTACCACACTTAACTACCACCTTTTCCAAGGAGTTCTCGTTGTAAACAGCGGAGCATTTGGTGGCAGCAACTTCCACGCTCCACTCAAGGAAAGCTACGAGCGGAAACTCATCCACTTCCATGGTCAAGCACAAGCTTCCATCGGATTCGCGGAAATTTCCCCTCATAAGTTTGTCACGCGTCCTAGCAAAAGCTATAAGGCGCACAGTCCGGTGGGAGAGTGGAAATCCCCGCCCGCCGGATGGACGGGACCTCAGTTGTAGAGCGGCTCGGCGGCAAGCGTGTGAACGTCGGCATCTTTGATGACTCGCCCCTCGTCAGGGACCGGCCCGACGTGGCACAGCTCCGTACCCAGTCCACAACGTACAGGAAGGGATTTGAGGCCACACAAGCCCGGGTGTATATTAACACCTGCCATGCACGTGCTTC
Source organism: Verrucomicrobiaceae bacterium (assembly GCA_028293175.1). Lineage (GTDB taxonomy): Bacteria > Verrucomicrobiota > Verrucomicrobiia > Verrucomicrobiales > Verrucomicrobiaceae > CAINXC01. Next base: position 1,513 of record JAQGPI010000212.1, read on the forward strand.
CGCTGATCTTCGGTTTTCGGGCTCCCAAAACAGGGAAATCCGACTGGATCCGACCGGATCCGACCGAAAAAACGGCGGAGGCAACGCGCTTTGACATCAGGCAACGCCCCGGACCTGCTTTGGTCCGGGGCGTGATGGGGATGGAGGCGGGCCAACTACGCGATGTCGAAGCGGTCGAGGTTCATGACCTTGGTCCAGGCGGCGACGAAGTCCTGGAGGAACTTGGTCTGCGAATCCGAGGTGGCATAGACCTCGGCGAGGGCGCGGAGGATGGAGTTGGAACCGAAGACGAGATCAGCGCGGGTGGCGGTCCACTTGAGCTGGCTGGTTTTGCGGTCCACACCGGCGAAGGCGTTGCCACAGGGCGAAGCAGCCTTCCACTCGGTGCCCATATCGAGCAGGTTGACGAAGAAGTCGTTGGTCAGCGCTCCGGGCTTCGAGGTGAAGACGCCGTAGGGACTGCCATCGGCATTGGCACCGAGGACACGGAGGCCGCCTACGAGCACCGTCATTTCTGGGGCGGTGAGGGTGAGCAGTTGCGCCTTGTCGATGAGCAGTTCCTCGGCCGAGACCGTGTACTTGCCCTTGAGGTAGTTGCGGAAGCCATCGGCGGCGGGTTCAAGCGCCTCGAAGGACACCACATCCGTCTGCTCCTGCGAGGCATCCATGCGGCCGGGGGTGAAGGGCACCTCGACAGACTGGCCGGCGTTCTTCGCGGCCTGCTCGATGCCCGCGCCACCGGCGAGGACGATGAGATCGGCGAGCGAGACCTTCTTGCCGCCGGTGGCAGCGGCGTTGAACTCGGCCTGGACGCCTTCCAAGGTCTTGAGCACCTTGGCGAGCTGGGCGGGTTGGTTGACCGCCCAATCCTTCTGCGGGGCGAGACGGATGCGGGCGCCATTGGCACCGCCGCGCATGTCGGAGCCACGGAAGGTGGAGGCCGAGGCCCAGGCGGTGGAGACGAGTTCGGTAACGGTGAGGCCGGAAGCGAGGACCTTGCCCTTCAACGCGGCGACGTCCTGCGCATCGATCAGCGGGTGATCGACGGCGGGGATGACGTCTTGCCAGATGAGCTCCTCGGCAGGGACTTCGGAGCCGAGGTAACGGGCGCGCGGGCCCATGTCGCGGTGGGTGAGCTTGAACCAGGCGCGGGCGAAAGCGTCGGCGAACTGGTCGGGGTTCTCCAGGAAGCGGCGCGAGATCTTCTCGTACTCGGGGTCCATGCGCAGCGCGATGTCGGTGGTGAGCATGGAGGGCGCGATCTTCTTCCCGGCATCGTGCGCGTGCGGCACGGTGCCAGCGCCAGCGCCATCCTTGGGCGTCCATTGCTGGGCGCCTGCGGGGCTCTTGGTCAGCTCCCATTCGTGGCCGAAGAGGCTCTGGAAGAAGCCGTTGCCCCACTGCGTGGGCGTGGTGGTCCAGGTGACCTCCAGGCCGCTGGTGATGGTATCCGCGCCCTTGCCGGAGCCGAAGCTGTTCTTCCAGCCGAAGCCCTGCTCTTCAAGGCCTGCGGCCTCGGGCTCATGCCCTACGTTGTCGGAAGGACCAGCGCCGTGAGTTTTGCCGAAGGTGTGGCCACCGGCGATCAGGGCGACGGTTTCCTCGTCGTTCATGGCCATGCGGCCGAAGGTGTCGCGGATGTCTTTGGCGGACGCTATGGGGTCTGGTTTGCCATCTGGACCTTCAGGATTGACGTAGATCAGGCCCATCTGCACAGCGGCCAATGGGTTCTCCAGATTGCGCGAATGGGGTTCGCTGCCGTCGTCATCGGCCGAGAGCACACCGCTGTCGCCTTTGTCCACGCCCGAGGAGCCTTGGGCGTAACGCTTGTCGCCGCCCAACCAAGTGGTCTCGCGGCCCCAGTACACGTCTTGATCGGGCTCCCAGGTATCGGCACGACCACCGGCGAAGCCGAAGGTCTTGAAGCCCATCGTTTCAAGCGCGACGTTGCCGGTGAGGATCATGAGATCGGCCCAGGAGATCTTGCGGCCGTATTTCTGCTTGATGGGCCAGAGCAGGCGGCGCGCCTTGTCGAGGCTGACGTTGTCCGGCCAGCTATTGAGCGGCGCGAAACGCTGCTGTCCTCTGCCGCCGCCTCCGCGTCCATCACCGGTGCGGTAAGTGCCGGCGCTGTGCCAGGCCATGCGGATGAACAAGGGGCCATAGTGGCCGAAGTCCGCCGGCCACCAGTCCTGCGAATCGGTCATCAAGGCGGCGAGGTCCTTCTTCACCGCCGCGAGGTCGAGGCTCTTGAACTCCTGGGCGTAGTTGAAGTCCCCGCCCATGGGATTCGACTTCGAGGAGTGCTGGTGCAGCAGTTCAACTTTCAAGCGCTTGGGCCACCAGTTTTGGTTGGTGGTGCCGGTGCTGGGAGCGTGAGGGAAGGGACACTTGGCTTCGGTCGTCATACGATGGCTTTCTGGATGCTTGGAGAGAATGAAGGGATGAACCTGGGGTTACGCGGAGAGGCGCAAGCAAGGACACGACTAATTGCTCACATTTTGCTTTCGAAGGAAGCAGAGAATGGGGGCGGCGAGCAGAATTTCGAGGGCGGATCAATGCTTGCGCAGCACGCGCAGACGCTCCCGGCCCACGCGACCGTCGTAGCCCACATCGGGCACGTAGTCTTCCACCACGTCGAAGCCTTCGGCGAACATGGCGTCCAGCTCCGCAACGGGCAGTGGATAAGGGGGACCGGTTTCGCCGGGATCGAGGTCGGGATTGATGTACCAGACGCCGACGATCAGCCCGCCGGCCTTCAGCACGGAGGCAACGGCAGTGGCGTAGCTGGGGCGAAATTCGGGCGGCATGGCGCTGAGGCAGGTGTGCTCCACCACCGCATCGAAGGTGCCGATGAAGTCCGGCGGCAGCGCATAGAGGTCGCCGAGCACGAAGGTTTCCGGTGCGAGATCCAGATGCGCGGCCCTGGCTTTTTCCACAGCGAGCGGCGAGAGATCGAGCCCCACAGGCTGCGCGCCCTGCTTTGCCAGCAGCGCCACATCATGGCCCAGGCCGCAGCCCGGCACGAAAACGCGGCCCGCAAGCGGATGCTGCGTAAGGTATTGAGCAAGGGCAGGCGATGGCCGGTCCTTGTTCCACGGTGTGTTGCCTTCACGATAGCATTGGTCCCAGTCAGTCATTTGGAAGTTGGATTTCGGATTGCGGAGTGTGGTTTGCGGGGGAATGAGAAGGCCGACATTAACGCCTCGCCTTCACGATACGACACCCAATGAACAAACTGGACGAAATCATCGCCCACAAGCATACCGAAGTGGCCAAGCTGCTGCCGCGCCTGGAAAAGCTCAAGGCCGCCGCGGCGCTGCGCAACGACTTCCGCTCGCTGGCCACGCATCTGCGTTCTGATCCCAGCCGCCTGGGCCTGATCGCCGAGGTGAAGAAGGCCTCGCCATCGGTGGGTGTGATCAACCCCAACTTCGATTACCTGACCATCGCCCGCACCTATGACAAGGCGGGCGCCAGCGCCATCAGCGTGCTCACGGATGAGAAGTACTTCCAGGGTGCACTCAACTACATGACCACCATCCGGGACGAGGTTGCCATCCCCGTGCTGCGCAAGGATTTCATGGTCCACGAGGTGCAGATTTACGAGGCGGTGGTGGCCGGTGCCGATGCCATTTTGCTCATCGTGGCCGCCCTCGATCAAGCCACACTGGAGCACCTGCTGGAGGTGGCCCGTAGCTGCCAGCTTGAGGTGCTGATGGAGGTCCACGACCTGCGTGAAATGGACCGTGCGCTCGACACGGATGCGCGCATCATCGGCATCAACAACCGCAATTTGCAGACCTTCATCGTCGATATCTCCAGTACCGAAGAACTCGCCGAAGAAGTGCCCGATGACATCGTGTTGGTGAGCGAAAGCGGCATCAAGACGGTGGAAGACGCCCAGCGCATCGCCGCTGCCGGAGCCGACGCCCTGCTGGTTGGGGAAACGCTCATGCGCAGCGGCAACGTGCTCGTTGATTTGCCAGCGCTGATGGTCGCCAAGGAGTAGCCTGTTTACGAGTGAGCGGCCTGTGGTTGCCAAGCTCTGCTCGTACTGAGGGCGACCCGCCCTCAGTCATACACTGACGAGGGCGGGTCGCCCTCGATACATCCCCTCCACTAAAACGTCGTCCCAAAGAAGCCCTTCACCTTCATCTTGCGGGACATGATCTTGTCGCCGGCGGCGATGAACAGGGTGTCGTGATCTGTGCCGGCAAATTCGACGCTCACTACCTTGGCATCGGGGGCGGGCTTGTCGATGATGCCGGAGAGGCGGCCTGCTTGATCGAAGACCTGCACGCCGAGCGTGGTGGTGACGAACCAGCGACCATTGGCTTCGGAGGTCATGCCGTCGCCGCCTGACTCCGGCTTGTAGAGTGGCAGGTTGGCAGGGCGCTCGCCGGGCTTACCGCCGCTTTGATCGGTAAGCAGGGGAGTCTGCATGGTCATGAAAGGAGCGCCACCGGTGAGGCTGCCGTCCGCTTCGATGCTCCATGCCCACACGTTTTTGCCACCCATGTCACTCACCGCCAGCGTGCGCTGATCGGGTGAAACGCTGATGCCGTTGGGCTTGCCTACATTGCCGGTATCCGCCACGCGATGCTGCTTGTCGGGCGTGATCACATGCACGCTCTTGGTGGGCGTTTCGGTGAAGTAGATGAAGCCCTTGGCGGTGACGACGAGGTCGTTGCACTTCACGCCTGTGAGCAGCACTTCGGGCTGCCCATCGTTGCCGAAACGGATGATGCGCTGCTCCTTGTTGTGACAGGCGTAGAACTTGCCGTCCGGGCCGAGTTGCAGGCCGCTGATGCCGGGCAGGTTGTCGATGAAAAGCGAAGTCTTGCCGGTTGCGACATCGATCTTGTAGATCCCCTTCCCCGCCTTCACATCGGTGAAATAGAGGTTGCCCGGCTTGTCCACGCACAGGCCATCGCAAAACGTGTAGCCCTCGGCGGCCACCTTCCAGCCTTCACCTTCGATCAACCAATCATGCAACGAAGTGTCCTGGGCGCGGGTGGCCGTGGATAGAGCGACAAAGGCGAGGAGGAGGGAGAGCAGTTTCATGAGCAAGGAGGAACGATGGCGAGATAGGGTTTCTCTCTTCTAGCGACCGGCGAGTTCCACAATTGGCAAGGCATTGAGCAACTCCACCTGCACGGCGTTCTTCCGTTCTGGCTGCACCTCCACCACGGTGACGCTGCCGTACTCGATGTTGAAGTGCGCCATCTTTCCGAGCGGCAGCTCCAGCAGTAGCGCCAGAATCACGCGGATGATGCCGCCATGACAGACCACGGCGGTCTTGCCATGGGGGTTCGCGGCCAGGATTTGCTTCAAGCAGGGGCGTACCCGGTCCATGAGCTGGGTGGTGCTTTCGCCATTGGGAATGCCGCTCGCGTCCATGATCTCCAGCCAGTCATAGGCGCTCACGCCGAAGTGCTCTTCCACCCCTTCCCAGCGGTGGCCGGTCCAGTCGCCAAAATCGACTTCGCGCAGGTCATCCAGGATCTGCGGCACCAGCCCGGAACGCCGCACCAACGGGTCCATCGTCTGCTTCACCCGCAGCATGGGGCTGGCGAAAATGGCGTCCAGCTTGGTATTGCCCATCCATTTGGACAAAGCCTCGGCGTGTGATTGACCGAGCAGCGAAAGCGCCATGTCGATGCGACTGCCGCCGAAGACCTTGTGGTAGCGTTCCTCCACTTCGCCGTGGCGGATGAGATAGAGCTGGGTGGGGTGATCGGGAAGGTGTGTTTTCAAGGGGAGGAGAAGCTAGGCAGAAGACTTCAAGACTCAAGATACTAGACTTGAGTTCCAGTCTTTTGTCTGGCGTCTTCCAGTCTTCTGTCTCATCAGGGCATCGCGCGACGCCGCAGCACTCGCGGTTCATCGGCGGCCCCGGCATTGAGCACGCGGCTGACGACAGAGGGGATGGAATACGTGAGGCGCGGCTCATTCACGCCGTAAAGATCGCGAGTGGCGGTTTCCCATTCCAGCCGAAGGTATTCGGCCAGCAGGGCTGCGGGTGTGAGTTGAAACAAATGAGCAACGGCAGGCCATACGACACCGATGATGCCCTTGGCGCGGCCTTCGTCCACCGCTTCGCGCAGATGGCCGAGAGCTCCCTGGTAACGAGCCCCACGAGTACTGCTCAGTAATAGTCGGCCAGCAGCAATGGAGCGCTCCAGCTCATCATCGCTCAGGTGCCAGGCCCACTCGGCCTCCAGTTCGATCAAGCGGCGCATGTCGCCATCGGCACTGGCCTGCCACGCACCGATCAACACCCGGCCCAGGTTCGCCTCGAAACGGTTCTGCACAAATCCCCGCCACAGCAGGCGGATCTCGGCACTGGCATCTGGCCGTTCCAGCACCACGCCTTCACAACGATGGCGCACGCTGCGCAACATCCAGCGCACCCAGTCCAGACCCTGCGCCAGGTCGTCGAGCGGCACGCGCTCGTCCATTGACACGATGCTTCCCACCACTTTTCTCATGGCTCCCATGCTATCCTTTGCACTCGATGATTGATCTTCATCTGCTCTGCACACACTATGGCGGAACACCCGTCCCGCGCCAACTTTGAATGTCTGATCCTTACTACCTCTGCCAGCGCTGTGGCAACTGCTGTCGATGGCCTGGCGATGTGCGGGTGACCGATGAGGAAATCTCCGCGATCGCCGCCCATGTGAAGCTCGATGTACCGACTTTCACAGAACGATATACGCGCCTGAACGCCAACCGCACCGGCCTTTCGCTGATCGACAAGCCGAATGGCGAATGCGTCTTCCTGGAAGGCCGCAATGTCTGTGCCATTCAATCGGTAAAACCCCACCAGTGCAGCGGCTTTCCCAACCAATGGCAGTTCCCCGGCTGGCGCGACAAGTGCGAGGCCATCGAGGTGCCGCTGCTCTGAGCCCGGCTGCGATTGTGTAGGTTTCGCCACAGGCTTGTTGGCGTTGCGCTCGCCGTATGTTACGGTGGGCCACTCCGGTCCCCCATGCGCCGCTTTTGTGCCGTCATCCTCTCCTTTCTCCTGACATGGGGTAATACCGACCTCGCGGCAGCTTACGCATTGACGGCGGGAGCAACGGACCGCTCCGTC
>JAQGPI010000225.1 GCA_028293175.1 Verrucomicrobiaceae bacterium
GGTGCGTCCAGTAACTGACGAAATCGCCGAGCACATAAACTTCGATAGCCTGTAGCCACAGTGGCTGATGAGTGAGCGGGCCAAATCCAGTGTATTCCCGAAGCAGGAGCCCCTCCTTAGTGGCCACCCCGGCCACCACAAGAATGCCCGCTGGAATGAGAACGCCTATCACCGCGAACTGCTTGGATACGAAGGGCGTGAAGAACCAATACACAGCATCGGTCAACCAGCCTTTGCGGATCACCGCCTGCTTGCGTCCCTTGCCTAGCCAACGCTCGATGACGAAGAAGATGGCGGAAAGGATGAGCAGCCCGATGAGGACTTTGCCAACAGAGGGGTCTGGTTTCATGAGGCGTTCCGGAATGAACGCGGCGGTGGATAGAGTGGTAACGGATTTTCTCCGTCACTCAAATGTCAGCCTGGGACGCATCTTCTCCAGGTGCGCCTTGCCGATGCCTTTCACCTTCATGAGGTCCTCGGGTTTGGAGAATTTCACCTCTGCTCGTTTGGAAATAATCTCTTGGGCAATCACGGGTCCAATTCCAGGCAGTGACTCCAGTTGCGATGCTGAAGCGGTGTTAGGATTCACGGGCCGAGTGTTGGGATCGCCGCGCAATGCCACGAAAGCGAATACCACCACGAAGACCAGCCCCAGGCCGATCAAGATCAGGCGCTGAGTGCGACCACTGCTTTTCTGCGCAGCCTCTCGCTGCGCCAGGAATTCATCGAATTTTTCACTCATACGGTCAGGGCCAAAAATTACCGAGAACTCATGTTTCTGACAAGCCCTGATACTCGGCTTCATTTCGCTTCCGCCATGAGGGCCACCCCAGAAGTCATCGGGTTTTTGGTGACGTCATTGGTCCCAGTGTATCATGGGTCATGTCCGTGGCGAACGGACTCACCGTATTGACTTCGCCGCTCTGCTTCCACACCCTGTTGGGTCTGCGTGCGAATCGCTTATCTGCGTTGGCAAGGTTTGCTACCAGTAGGTTTGCTACAATGCGGTGGCCTTCGTCGCCGGGGTGCATTCCATCAAGGCACAGCCCTTTGCCTGGCTTCTTCTTTTTCACCGCTTCCTGAAACGCTTCGTACACATCCACCAAGCCGACATCTTCCGCCTTGGCGATCTCTCGCACAGCTTGCACATAGTCGCGCAGCACCACATTCATACCATCTGCATCATCAGGCAGGTAGGGCGGCTTGCCATACAGTTTCAGCAAGGTGGGTGTCCATGTCATCGAGTTTGATGTCATGAGGACCGCGCGCGCGCCGCGCTGCTTCAAAGTTTGCACCATAGAGGTAAGGTTGCTTCGATAGTCCTCCAAGGAAACGCGTGGCTTGGTGGCGGGTACCTTCGCCCAAACGTCTACGGCGGAATCATTGATGCCGAATTGAATGACGACGACCTCGGGCTTCGCCTCTAGCACATCCTTGTCGAAGCGCGCTTTCGCCGTCTTCGTTGTGTTGCCGCCTATGCCTGCATTCAGAACCTTTATTTTCTTGCCATCAAACAAGAGTTCATCACGAAGAATGCTGGAATACACCACCGTCTCCCCGCGAGATGCTGTCGTCGAGTCACCGAAAGCAACAATCGTCTGCGCCGGCAGCAAAGAAGTCATGCCAGTGAAGGCAAGAACAAGGAGGCGGATACGAGTAGTCATGTGTCGTGACAACGTGAGGTAGGAGCGCTTTCGTTCGATTCGGGTTGTGTTTTTCTTGGTACGTTTTCAAGTCCAATCGTTTGTATATTCGAGGGCATTGATGCCGTTCGTTTTGAAACAGATGCGGCCTGGGGGTCGTTATGTGCGGTCTCGTTTCCACCTCATCATGAACACCCGTTTGCAGATCAGCTCCAGACGCCAATTTATTTCCAGCACAGCACGGTTGGCTGCTGCCTCCCTGGCAGCGCCGTACATCGCGCGCGGCGAGGCCTTGTCGGCGAAGATCATCGAGGCCAAGGTGATCTCGAAACAACCCGAGTTTTATCATGGATGGCCAACCGTCGCTCAACGCAAGAACGGCGAGCTTTGGTTGTCCTGGTCGGGAGGTCGGGAAGGACATGTGTGTCCTTTTGGACAAGTGCATGCCATGACCTCCCGGGACGACGGGGCCACATGGTCATGGCCTCGCGTGTTGCTCGATAGCGCCATCGATGATCGCGACTCCGGTGTGCTGGAGACGGCCAAAGGAACGCTTATCGCTAGTACCTTCACCTCGCTTGCGTATGAGGAGCATCTCAACAAGGCCAGCACCTTTGCCGAGCACTCAGAAAAAGGCTGGGAAAGCAAGGGCATGCCGCCCGAACAACTAGCGAGATGGACTGCTGCGAATGCACGCTTGAGCAAGGAGGAACGCAAGGCCGAACTAGGCGAATGGCTGATTCGTTCTACCGACGGCGGGCTCACTTGGTCCGCACGCTTGCCAACGATTGTGAACAGTCCGCACGGCCCTATCCAACTCAAGGATGGCCGTCTGCTTTATGCTGGCAAACAGTTGTGGTTCAAAGAGGGAAAGGTGGGCGTGTGCGAATCAAAGGATGACGGTTTGACCTGGCAATGGTTGGCAGAGATTCCTAACCGGAAAGGTGACAAGAACGGCTATCACGAACTCCACGCTGTAGAAGCTGCAGATGGCACACTCATTGCCCATATCCGCAATCATAACGAGGCCAACAAGGGATGGACCTTGCAGACGGAATCGATCGATGGTGGCAAGTCCTGGAGCGAGCCGCATCCCATTTGCTATGGCCTGCCCTCCCACCTGTTGCGTCTGCGTGATAGCCGGTTGATCATGACCTACGGCCATCGTCGTTCACCCTTCGGCAACCGCGCGCGTATCAGTTCGGACAATGGCAAAAACTGGAGCGGAGAAATCGTCCTCTCGGGCGATGGCAAGGGCGGTGATCTCGGATACCCGAGCACGGTCGAGTTGGGCGACGGCACGCTGCTCACCGTCTGGTATGAATCCATGGCCGAGCCGAAGCTCGCAGTGTTGCGCCAGGCGAAATGGCGCGTGGAATAGTTAGCCTTTGAGCTATGGAACCGAAACGCTTTTCGCTCCCATCTTGGGCTGAAGAAGCATGGCCGCTGCGTTGCGGGCGGTTTTGATCTCTTCCTCGTTCAATGAAAAGCCTGTAGTGCCGGACGCCATTAGGTTGGTGACGTTTTGGCGGTGCTTGAGGCCCAACGCGTGTCCCAGTTCGTGGGCCGTCACACGCGGAATCGGTTCATCCAGGCCACCCGCTACTTTCTTGAGACTGGCGGTATCTTTGACAAATACGTCCCCTGCAAAGTAAAAGCCGTTGGGCTCTAGCATCTTCACGTAACAGACGTTGATGGCCTTGGAACTATGGCTCGCCGGTGGGAGAGATGCCTTGAGCCTTTCGAACTCGTTTTTGAGTTTCTCATTGGCTGAGACTTCCAGCGCTGTTGTCTTGAGCAGTGGTTCCGGGTCAAAGTGGATGCCTGCCTGCGACCAGACCTTGTTCACCTTGCCAAAGATGCGCTGCACATCGGTATCGGTGAGAGTGGTGTTCATCCTAGCCTGGGTAACGGATTGCATGAGATGAACGCGCACGGGCACCGTCAGCACTGGCAGAGGATCAGTGGCTTGCAGTGTTGCCGCTGAGGCCAGCAACCATGAGATGATAAGAAGATCAGTACGTTGCATCGGAGTCCAATAGAACTGATACGCATAGACAAGGATGAAAGGTCAGGGCTTCCTTGGAGGCAACTCCAGAGGGACATGCTTTGCTTTTGCACGGATGGCGTTGATCGCGCGCAGGACGCCAGGAATCCGGATAAGACGCAGTTCCAGGGCCCGCTTGCCGGGAAAGTTGAGGAATACGATGCCAATGAGGATTGTGAGCACACCCTGGCCGGGCAGCACCAGCATGGCGATGCCTGCAGCGATGAGCAGTACGCCAATGACATTCTTTAAAATGAGGCCGGTCCAGCGGATGACAGGGTGGCGGCCAGCAAGGGTCATTTCCTGGTCGCGATGAGGCATAAAATAATCACGCCCCATGCGTACGCAGAGGAAGGGGATGAGCAGCAGCGAGCCCACAAAAGTGACACCGGAGAAAATCCCCAGCCAGACGAGCAGTTCCTTGTTGTTCGAGAGAGCCTCCAGCACCCTGCACGATGACGCAAAGGACCGGGGGAGGCAAGGATGAGGTGAATTTTCGACCTCCGGTCTTGCGGTCGGAATGAGCACTTTGTTCTGAGGATCACCCTCATATGCACCGTACTCCACATGTATGCGCCCTCCCTTGTTGCTTGCCTCTTTGCTCGTGGCCTCGCCAGTCTTTGGCGAAATCCTCTACAACGGCATCAGCTTGCCGGATGTGTGGTCGCCTAAATTGCCGGAGCTGACGCGCGCCCTGCGCGTGAAGGTCTGCCCCTGCGCCGGGTGCCCGAGCGACCTTGGGGCCTAGTGCCATCGCAACTCTATAATCTGGACGTGGTAGCGTACGAAAGTGTGATGCTAAGTCTTTTCACCATCTGGCGTGGCGAGACAGTGGAGAGGGTGAAGCGGCCCAAAATCAATGATGTGTGTGGGCTATAGTCGGGACGGCTTTCATTGGTCGCGCCCGGACCGCATTCGCCGACTCTAACGGCGGAGTGTCGACCACGCGCCCTGTTACATTTAATGGCAGCCACCTCTTTGTAAACGCCGATGTCCCGAATGGAAAGTTCAGCGTCGAGGTCCTTGATGAAGCAGGCAAAATCATTGCACCGTTTGACGGTCAGGCCTGCGTGACCGTGCGAGGCGACAGCACCAAACGCGACCTGCATTGGGACGGTGCCAAAGACCTGTCTGGCATTGCTGGCCGGCCTGTGCGGCTGCGCTTCCACCTTACCGAGGGCAAGTTGTATTCGTTTTGGGTGAGCAAGGAGAAGTCCGGCGAGAGCGACGGCTACCTACGTGCGGGAGGTCCAGGTTTCTCGGGGCCTACAGATGAGAGGTGAGGAAGGAGCGAAGCTTTATCGTTCTTCCAGCACTTCTTGCAGTATCGTCAAAATCGCCTGAGCAGTGTAGGGCTTGAGGAGAACGTGCTTCACACCCATGGCGGTGGCACGGGCTGCTCCGCCTTCGCTAGCTAAACCGCTCGCGGCAATAATCTTGACCTTAGGATTGAGCTGTTGGATAACTTGAATAGTGGCGGGGCCATCCATCACTGGCATCATCATATCCGTAAGCACTGCTGCAATCTCATCATGGTGCCGCGAGTACAGCGAGATAGCTTCCGCCCCATCTGCAGCGACAAGCACCCGGTAGCCGTAGTTTTCCAATGTTTGCTGGGCGATGGTCCGCACGGCAGCCTCGTCATCCACGATCAGGACAAGTTCGTCATTGCCTCGTGGGCATCTTCCCTCCGGCACCGCTTCGCCGTGACCTCCGGCTTCAAGATTCGCCGGGAGGTAGATGGAAAAGGTAGTCCCTTTGCCCGGCTCACTGTACACATTGAGGAAGCCGCCATGACTCTTCACAATGGCAAGCACGGTGGAAAGGCCCAGGCCGGTGCCTTTGCCCAGGTCTTTTGTGGTGAAAAAAGGATCGAAGATCTTATCGATTACTTCACGCGGCATTCCCGTACCGGAATCCAGGACCTTGATCAACACGTAGAGCCTAGGCGCAGCCCCTGGATTCATGGCGGCGTAATGATCATCCACCTCGATGTGGCGGGCAGAAACCATCAGCTCACCGCCCATAGGCATCGCATCCCTTGCATTAACACAAAGATTGAGCAGGACTTGATGCAATTGGGTATGGTCACCTTGGAAGGTGGGCAGCTTTTCCGGTAAGTCGGCGTTGAAACGAATGTTCTTCGGAAAGGTGTCCTGGACCAAGTGCTGGATTTCCCGGATCACCTGGCGTGCATCGATGGTCACGCGCTGGCCCTCAACGCCACGGGCAAAGGACAGGATCTGCTGGACCATGTCAGCACCACGGCGCGCGCTGCCTTCGATGGTGGAAAGCACCGCTTGCGCGCGCTTGTCCGTGCTCGTGAGCTTCAGCAAGTCGATCGACATCATGATGGGAGCCAGCACGTTGTTCAAGTCATGCGCGATGCCGCCCGCCAGCGTGCCGATGCTCTCCATGCGTTGAGCGCGGAGGAACTGCCGCTCCAGCTTTTTCTTTTCCGTGATGTCGGTATTGATGGACAGTATGCTTTTAGGCTGGCCCTGGTCATCGCGCACCAGTGTCCACCGTGCTTCAATGAGCACTATGCTGCCGGATTTGGTCACCTGCTGAAGTTCGCCTTGCCACTCTCCATTCTTGATGACGGCATCCGTGGCCGCATGATATGCCGTTGCATCCTGATAGAGAAGATCCGAAGCCTGGCAGCCCACCGCCTCCTCCGGCGTCCAGCCATACAGGCGTTCGGCGCTCTTGTTCCAATAGGTGATGCCGTGTTCGAGATTGCGCACCAGGATGGCATCGCGCGCCTTGTCCAGGAGAGAAGCCTGCTCCGCGAGGCGGTCGCCAGCCAGCTTACGTTCGCTGATGTCCTGTGCCACACCCGCCACTCGATAGACATTGCCTGAAGCATCATGCACGGGGAAGGCGCGGTCATTGATCCAGCGAACAGATCCATCGGGCCGGATGATGCGGTATTCCTCGTCGTATGTGCCCTGTGCTTGCTTCGCCTGGGAAGCCTCCACCACCTTGGCGCGATCATCTGGATGGATGGCATCCAGCCAGGTCTGCGGAGAGAGATACAGGCTTTCGCACGAGCGGCCCCAAATCCGCTCGTAGGCGGGACTGATGTAGAGCATTTCGTGCTTGGTGGTACTTGTGACCCAGAAAACCTCATGAATGGATTGCGCTAGCTGACGAAAGCGCTCCTCACTGTTATGCACTGTCGCCTCCGACTTCTTGCGCTCCGTGATATCCACATGCATCACCACCGCTCCCGCCTGCTCATCCGGCCGCACGGGAGTAACCATCAGGCGGAACCATCGTTCTTCCGTCGGTGAGTGGCAGGGATACTCAATGGCGAAGTGGGAACGACTGCCGCTTAGCACTCCGCGCAGGCCTTCTGCTACGGCAAGAGCCTCCTGAGCGCGATCTCCGACGGCGTTTTCGCAGGTCTCAACATAGTTCTCTCCGACGCAGAATCCGAGAGTCTTTAAGGAATTGGTGGTGGCAAAGCGCCGCCAGCTTTCGTTAACCGCCAGGATGACGCTTTGCGGATCGACAAGGGCAATATGAGCGGGCAGCGCATTAAGAATGGCCGTCTGGGTTTTAGCCGCCTCGCGAAGGGCCGCCTCTGCCACATCTCGCTTCTCCATTGCCTGGACACGGTCTATGACCACAGCCATATGGCTGCCGAGCGCGGCAAAGAAGCGCTGTTCCGTGGGCGTGAGCGTACGAACGCCTTCATTGCCAAAGGTCCCGGAGCCGATGGTGCCCAGCCTTTTCCCGGCCATGGACACAGGCATGTTGATGATGGTGCGGCTGCCCATCTTCTGTACGATCTCTTTGTTCGTTCGCGGATCAATGCGCGCATCTTCCACCACAACGATGTTATCGGCAGTGGCGATTTCTTCCAGCATCGGATCGCCCTCAATCCGTAGATACTCACCGATGGAAGGGTTTGTTATTTCACTGGCCTCTGTGCTCGCCGTCACCATCTGAAGGTATTTCCGGTCCTCTGATAGCAGGTAGAACCACAGGGCATGCATTCCGAGTGTCGCCTCTACCTCCTCGCGCGCGGCGTGTAGGATGTCTGAAAGAGTGAGCGCACGCTCCAGATTGCGGGCGAGCCGAAGCAGGGACTGGGCATGAAGTTGCTTGGTGCGTAAAGTGTTCTCCGCCTGTTTGCGTGCATCAATGTCCAGCAGGAAGGCTGCGAGACCATCAGCCGTGGGGAAGAGCCGGATATCCAGCCAGCGTCCAATAGCGATGGAAAAGGCCTCGAACGACACCGGCACACGCTCGGCCATTGCGCGGCGATAGTGTGCCTCTATGGGGCTGCCAGCGAGATGGCTGAAGGTTTCCCAAAGGGTCCGGTCCACCATTTGGTCGCGCTTACGTTGGAGCAACGTTACGCCCTGGTCGTTCACGAAGGTGAAACGCCAGTCCTTGTCGAGCGCAAAGCAAGCCTCTGTCATGCCTTGGACGATTTCCGCTAGCCGGCGGTCGGCAGCATGGAGTTGTTCTTCGCTGGCTTTTAGCGCCGCCTCGGCGCGCTTCCGTTCTGTAATGTCACGTGTGAGGGTGGCGGCGGCAAAAGGTCGGCCCGTTGCATCACGCAGCATGAAGATGGAACGAAAGACATCCACCATCACACCGCTCTGCATGTTGCGCATCTGCATCTCTCCTTCCCAAACGCCATTTTGCCGCGCCGTCGGGAGCACTGTATCCCGGATGAAGGAATGCCACTCCTCTGGCACATAGTCGCTGATGTGCAACGTGGTGGGATCCCGGCCACATTCCAGACCGATCATGTTGCGCCCTCCCGAGTTCATGAAGGTGACGTTTCCTTCCGGATCTGTCGTCGCTATGAAGTCATTGCTGTGCTCGATGATCTGCACCATCTTTTCGCGCTCCTGGTCCAGGCGCTTTTTTTCGGTGACATCGGTGATGACCGCGGTGGCCAGTGAAAATACCCCATCCTCAGGTATTGATTCATAGGTGATAGAATAGGAGCGATTCGTTCCTTGAGAATCAGGCCTGACGACTTCCAGGGTTACTCGCTCGCCACTGAACGCCTTGTCCAGCCCCGGTCTAGCCTGGGTTTCATAAAACTGGCCGATCACGTCAGCGACAAGATTGCCGACAATGGCCGATATGGGCCGCCCAACAATATCGGCATAGAACTGGTTGCAGTACACATATCTGTGCTCCTGGTTGATAAGGACCAGACCCAGGCGGGCATTTTCAGTGACGATACGAAGTTGCTCTTTTTGTGCTCGCAGAGCATCCTCTGCATGCTTGCGCTCACTGATGTCTCGCAAGATCACGGTATAAGCCTTCTGGTTGCCAACTTCGGCTTGAGCAATCGACGCCTCGATGGGGAACTCCTGGCCATTCGCTCGAACGCCGGTGAGGGTTCCCAGTGAAGGTTTCGAGCGAGAGGTTAGCCCTGTTTTGGCAAAGTTGCCTAGACGTTTCTTGTATAAGTTGCGGAAACGCATCGGCATGAAACGGTCCATCGGCTGGCCTAGGGCCTCCGCCTCAGGGCATTGAAACATGACTTGGGCGGCTGCATTGCACAGCACCACCCGCTGGCTTTCATCCACGCTGATGATGGCATCCATGGCAGAGCCGATGATGCTCTTGAAACGGGCCTTGTTTTGACGCATCGATTCCCGGCTGCCTTCCAGCTCAGTAATGCGTTCGCGCAGATGCGCTTCCAGAGCTTCATTGGAGGCCTGGAGGGTTGCTAGCACCTGCGCCACTTTTTGGGTCGCCATGCGCATGCGCTGGTGCATCTCGCTGAACAATCCCCCCATTAGCAAGAACATCAGAACCGAGAACATTGGACCTGAACCGTGAATGGAAAAGGACAATATGGGTGGCAAGAAAACGTACCATACAGCGAGTGCAGACAGGAGCGTCGCCCATAGCCCTCCGTTCCGCCCGCCGATCCAGGCACTGAGGAACACCGCTGGATAAAATAAGAACCAGACAAATGGCTGCAGCCATGACCAGCACAGCCATTGCACAATGAGCGCAGCGACCGGTGGCACGAGGGCTGCAGGGGCCGGAATCCAACTGGCGACTCTTGCGTTTACCATTTCGCCTGACATGAACATCCGGTGTGCTCGCCCCACAACGTTGTGCTGTGACGGGCCAAGTCCTCCAGCCGCCTGAATAAGGGAATGAGAAGTGTCTTTGTCATCAAGAGGCGGTGAAAGCCGAGGCTTCAGAATATAGGTGGGTTGCGCTAGTTTTATGCCTCGCGGTAAAAACCATAACAATGAGGAAAGTGTTTATTTTTAGCATTTTATTACAAACCGGAGACCCTTAGGAGCTATGTAGCTGGTTGTGATTATCACAGCCGAAAGGCATGTGGGCCGCGATATAAAAGTGTTCTGAGTACGCACTTGGACACCAGACCAATGCAATCAAGCCGCTCCCCCTCCTCCTCTTCCGCGCTTGCCACCATGATCAAAGTCGTGATCACGGCCTTTGTAATAGCGGGGCTTTATTTCGGGCAGGAAATTCTCATGCCGTTGGCGATGGCGGGATTGGTGACCGTTTTACTTACGCCCATCGTGGTGCATCTTGAGCGCTGGATCGGACGGATTGCGGCGGTGTTTGTAGCGATGATCGTGCTGGTTAGCTTCGCCGTCGGGGTTGGGGGAGTGCTGACCGGCCAGATGATAAATTTGGCTGAGAAGCTGCCCGATTATAAGGAAAACATTCGTGGCAAGTTGCAAACGCTGAAGATGCCAGGGGCAGGGCACTTCTCTAAATTCAACGAAATGCTGGCGGAATTGAAACGCGAACTGCCTGGCAACGAGGAGCAAAAAGCGGCGGTTCAGGCCCAGGCGGCCTTGCAAAAGGTGATACCTGTCGTGCCGCCGCCGCCGGTGCCTAATGCGCCCCCTTCCAGCATTGCCAAGCCCGCCGCACCAACAACGCCGGTTACCGTAGTGGAGACGAGGAGAGCAACGCCGATGGAGGCCGCAGCGGCCCTCATCACTCCTGTTATGGGCCCTCTGGGTACTACGGCGCTGGTACTTTTGCTTGTGACCTGCATGCTGCTCCAGCGTGAATCCTTGCGCAGCCGGCTTACCCGGCTCATCGGCAGGGCCAACATTTCCGCCACTCGCCGTGCGCTCGATGACGCGTTCGCACGTGTCTCACGTTATCTTCTCATGCAGTTCCTGGTTAACTTGGCCGATGGACTTGTAGTGGCGGCGGGACTTTATTTGATCGGTGTGCCGAATGTTCTCGTGTGGGGCGTGCTCGCCATGCTTTTGCGTTTCATTCCGTATGTGGGTGCGTGGATCGCAGCGGCATTTCCCCTTCTGCTTTCAATCGCTGTGGCCCCTGGATGGTCCATGCTTGTTCTCGCTCTTTCGATGTTTGTGGTGGTGGAGTTGCTGTTTGCCAATGCGGTGGAGCCATGGCTCTATGGCTCGCACACGGGCGTATCAGCCTTTGCCCTCATAGTGGCTGCGGTTTTCTGGACGTGGATGTGGGGGGCGGCAGGGCTGGTACTGGCTACTCCTCTTACTGTGTGCTTGGTAGTCTTGGCCAGGCACGTGCCGGATCTCGCCTTGCTGGGCGTGCTTCTCTCTGATGAGGAGCCGCTTGCCCCTCATGAGGAATTCTACCATCGACTGCTATCCCCACAGGACAAGGATGCGGGCGATTATGCTGAGGCGTGCATCAAGTCCACGTCGCTCACTGCCTTCTATGACTCTGTTTTTATTCCCTCCCTTGCCGCCATTGAGCGCGATCATCAGATCGGTGAGCTAGACGTCACTCAGCTTGTGGCGCTTCACGGTGATATGAGCGATGTCGTTGAAGAGCTTGGCTCTCTGCCAGACGAAAAGTCTGAAGCAGACAAGCCGGACGATGAGGCGGGTGGTTTCTCAACGCCATCACCTACCTGCCGGGTTCTCTGCCTGCCTGCTCGCGCCGCTCGGGATGGCATTGCTGCGGCAATGCTTCAGCAATTGCTGCAACGGCGTCATTACTCGGCGCAATCTTTGTCTGTGCAACTCACCACGGGTGAACTGATCGAAGCGGTCGTGCAAGACGATGCAGAAATATTGTGCATTTCCGCAGTGCCACCCTCGACCATTCTCCAAACCCGGTACTTGTGTGGCAAACTCAGAGCAAGGTGCCCAAGGCTGCGGATTATCATCGGGCTTTGGGGCGCCGCCGCCGATGTGGAAGCCACCAAGCGGTTGCGCGCCGCTGGTGCCGATGATGTCGTGACGACGTTTGCTGAAGCGACCGCCCTTATTTCAAAACATGCGATCGTGTTGTCGCATGAAGCGGGACTCGCCACCCCATCAATAGATGAATCAGAGCGTCTGGCTGAACTGGGCGCCTTGGATCTCATGGATACAGCCGCTGAGCCAGCATTGGATCGTATAACCAAAAAGGTCTCTCAGATCCTCAACACGCCAATTGCGATGGTGAACATTATAAATGCGGAACGCCTGTTCTTCAAATCACATCTCGGCCTGCCTGACAGTGTCGCTCAGTCAAAGTCGTTCTCACGACAGCTTTCAGTTTGTGGTCAACTGGTGACAAGCAACAAGCCTCTCGTGGTGGAAGACATTGCACGGGATCGTCGCTTCTCTTCCAATCCGTGGCTTCAGAATTTGAAACTGCGCTTTTATGCAGGTGTGCCATTGCGCACGTCAAGCGGTCACGCCATCGGCGCTTTGTGCGTGCTGGACTACAAGCCACGCAAGTTTGGTGATCACGAAAACCGGCTGCTTGAGGTCACGGCTGATGAAATCATGGAGCTCATGGAAGGCCGGACCAAACAGGCAGCACAGGAACTGGTGGCGGCCTAGCACAGTGACCGAAGCCTACTTGGCGGCGCCCAGACTCGCTTGGTATTCCGACGGTCATGAAACTTCGTCGCATCTGGCACGAAGGTGGGGTTCTCCAGTACCATCACTCGTTCGATGCTCAGACGGCTGAAATACTTCGGCTTCTTGGGCCCGCAGAGCCATACAAGGCAGAAAAGGCAATGTTTCATGAAGGCAGCAGTCTGGACGAAACCTCATTAGCTTCAATATTTGTTCATCAAGCCGCGTGAATCTGCTTCGCAACCCGGTTCGCTGAACGCGTCGCTGCATCCTGGCCCCAGGGTAGATTGTCAAACGCAGCACCGGCGAAATGGATGCGGCCCACAGGTTCGATAAGCCTGGGCCAGATCTTGGCGAGCTGGCCGAAGGGGAAGGGATGGCGCTCGCAGCCGAGGGCGAGTGGCTCCTCCTTCCACCACTCATGCACGACGCACTGCTCAATGGTCGGCTCGTTCCTGCCGGGGTAGAACTTGCGGAAGGCGGCAATGGTGTCCTCCGGGGTCTGGACGGGCAGGCCGCTGCCCATCAGTACACGACGCTGTCCTGGTACGTCCGATGCTGTCTCATACACGAGGCTCATCTTGCTATCGCCAGTTTCCAGGTTGATGCTCGGCACGTCGCCCTTCCAGAAGGCGTCTTTAGTCACGAGCAAGACGCGCGATTGCATGCCCATGGGAGTGTTCTGCAAGGCGAAGGCTTTATCTTCCGGCCATGCCGGCGAAATCTTGATTCGTGGCAACACCATGGGAGACACGCATAGCACCAGATGATCCGCTGTAAGCGTGTGCTCCTTGTCCTCGTGTTTGTAATGCACGGTGACGGAATGGGCGTCATGCTCAATGGCGGTCGCTTCGGTGTTACGATGCACTCGGTCGCCTAATTTCTCGGCAAACGTATCTGGCAGAAGCTGGTTGCCGCCCTTGAGGTGGAACACCTCACGTTTGAACATGGGCAGTCCGCGCATCTTCGGCACTGCTGTCTGCCAGATCTCATACAACGCCGAAGAGCCACCATGAGGCTTATCCCCGGGTTTGCTGAGTTGCAGGCCCATGGAGCGCTTCGCTGCGGTAGAAATCTCCACATCGGCCAGCACGTCGCCGAGCGTCATGTGGTCATAGTCATCCATGCCTACGCCGAAAGGCTGATACTCATCTTTAAACTTCGCCACATACGGAGCGAGGTACATCATCGGTAACTCGCGCCAGCCATGCTCGCGGATGTAATCCACCTCACGAGCGTTGAAGCCGAAGGCCGAGAGCACCGCCTTGTCCGCGAGCTGTTCTTCCGTGTACCACTTGCCGTCGATTTTGCGGTACATGTTCTGTCGTCGCGCCCATGGCAATACTGGCAGGTCGAACTTTTCCACGTAGCGCCGGTACTCGACATACCCTGGATTGGTGAAATGTTCCGCGCCCACATCAGCGTACAAGCCATCGGGAAGGGGATCGCGAATGGTCTTTACGTGTCCACCAGTGCGGCGCGACCCTTCGAGCAGGGTGACGTCGTGCCCGCGCTCCATCAGCTCAAAGGCACAGCTCAGTCCGCCAATGCCGCCACCGACCACAACAATGCGCTTAGCTTTGGGCGGCTCAGCCCCTAGTGCCGAACCTAACAACAAAGTGCCTGCTGTTTGCAGGGCCTTACGACGCGTGAGAGAAGACTTCATGAGCGTGGAGCAGTGGACACCCATACGCCGCTCTCATCTGTGTTCTGGCAGCGAGGTCAACTGCTCCTCGCTTGTTTCATTTGCCCACAGGTTTCACATTGCGGCTTCAGCGGTGAAGCGTGGCGGGCCTGAAGTGGTACAAAAAAAGGAGAGTGTATTTCGTCAGCCGGGTTTGAGCAGGGCGGTGATGGCTTTCTTCATGGCCGACTCGGACTCCGGCGCAGCGAAAGCCTGGGTGGGCTCGTAACCGCCTTCGGCGAAGGACTTCTCCATCGGGACGTAGCCCGGGCCGCCATCACCATAACTAGCGGTGGCGACGAAAGTGCCTGGGCTCTGCTGCTGGGCAAAGAGCTGATATTCAATAAAGGTTTCGCCGGGCAGGTGGAGCAGTTTCACCTCATCGCCCAGATGCAGGCTGGTGAACTGAATTGGCACGCCGGCGGCACAATGACGGATGAAAGCCACGCGCAAGGCTGCGCTGATACGCAAAGTTGGCGTAGTAGCGGTGTTGTTGACCACCTTCATCATGCGCTCCTCGCTGAACTCCGGATCAGGCTTCAGCAGTACCGGCTGTGCGTGCCACTTCACGTGGTCAATGGCCGCGCGCTTCATCTGCTTTTCTGAAGCGACCATGGCGGCGTCAATGTTTTCAGTGAGCTGCACACGGCTTTCCTTGCTGCCATCGTTGTATTTGCCCGCCGCGATATTGCCGCCGCAGCCTGTGAAGTAGATGTGCGGCACCCCGTCATCACGGGTGCACCTTTCACGTGCGATGCCCACGAAATCATGCGTGACCATGCCGTCGCCATAGAAGCTCATCGGGTGCGTGGCATAGTAGTGCAGCACTGCCAGCTTTGTGTCGCCATTCCAGAAGGCGATTGTCTTGAGCAGGGGATCAACCGTGCCTTCCGCCAGTTCGCGCAATGTGGCGTCCTTGGTGGAACTTAGCCGCATCTTGGCAACTTTGCCGTCGGAGCCCATGATGCGCCGGTTTGACGCCACTCCCTCTACCTTGGCCTCGCCGTGCGTGAGATGAGTCACTGGCATGGCGCGCTTCATCGCCTCCTCAATGCTGGCCGCTACGCCAGCTAAAGCCTTCGCTGCCCATTCAAGGTCAATGACGGCCAGAGGCTTTTCCGTTCCTGCAAGAATCGCCTGCGCCGCCGAGTCAGAGAGCGGCGCATTGTGCTGGTGCAGGCTGTGAACGGCAACGCGCTCCGGTGTCGTGCCTGCCGCACGGGCCAGCGTTTCACGCCAATGGACATGGTCGCCTGCTCGAATTTCACACCAGTCCACGGCGCATAGCACGATGGGCTTCTCGTCGCTCAAGATTACTAGGCCCAGCGCCTGCAATGGCTCGCTCACTCCGACGACTGGTTTGACCAAACCGCCGCACAAAGGCGCCCCTACGGGCGGCGTCACATCACTGCGGAACGACGCAATTTGAATGCTTTCGGATTTCGCCTCGAGCGGCCCAACCAAGCAGCCTGCACCGGTGATGAGCGATGAACGGATGAATTGGCGGCGGGTGTTCATGAGATTCATACGCCAGCATCAGCGATTGTTTCGCGGCTCACTTTAGGTAAAGAGGCATTGATTGATCAGATCAAGGCGATACAGCAGTTCATCAGTCGCTTGGTGCTCCAGCAAAGATTTTCAAACCATGACTCTCCGTTTCGCCTTTCTTCTAGTGATGACCTGCAGTGCCTTTGCTGCTGATGTACCAACCAATGCAATCAACATTGATACTGGGCGTCAGTTGCTGGTCGATGATTTCCTCATTGCCGATACCACCCTGAAGCGCACTTTCCATGCTGCAGAGGTGCAAGGCGATGGGCCGATATTGAAGCCGGAAACGCAGCTGGAGCTCAATGCGAGCCGGGGTAAGGATGGCATCGCCGTGGCCGCTCCGTTTGGGGACGGGGTGTGGTTTGATGCTCAGGACGGCCTGTTCAAGATGTGGTACCACGCGGGGTGGTTTGATGGCACTGCCTATACCACAAGCAAGGACGGCATCCACTGGGAGCGGCCTTCGCTTGATGTTACGACAGGCACCAACCGTATCCTGCCTGTACGAGAGGTGGATGGTCATCGTTTGATGCGTGACGGCACTTCCATATGGCATGATTACTTTGCCAAGGATCCTGCCCAGCGCTGGAAGATGTTTGTCTATTCGCGCTTGGAGCATGGCGATCCCAAGGATAGCCGGGGCGAGCTCATGACTTCGCCGGACGGCATTCATTGGAATCCCTTGCGCACGGTGGGATTCCTGCATGGCGACAATTCATCCATCTTCCATGATCCTTTTCATAAGCTGTGGGTCTTCAGCGTCCGGGATACAGCGACCTCTCTGCGTAATCCGGAAAAAGGCATTCGCGCGCGTTTTTACCATTCCGCCAAGGAGTTTGAGAAGCTTGCCGAGCGCAAGGACAACGCGCGTGCGCCATTCTGGATGAAGCTGGATGGTCGTGACAAGCCGGATGCCGAGCTGGGCTATGAGCCGGAGCTCTACCACTTCACTGCCACACCGTACGAAAGTGTAATGCTCGGCGTCTTTGGCCTTTTCTATGGTCCTCCGAACGATATCTGCTCGAAGGAAAAGCGGCCAAAAATCATTGACCTCCAACTCGGTTTCAGCCGTGATGGACTGGTCTATGACCGTCCTCATCGCGAGGCTTTCCTGCGTAGCGCACGCACGCCTGGAGCATGGAATCGGGGCTATCTGCATCCGGCCACTGGCGTGTGCTTGATCGTGGGTGACAAGCTGCACTTCTACTTTGGCACTTGGAGCGGGGAGGGGATCAATGGTCCGCACATGTACACCGGCGGCAGCACGGGTCTGGCTACCCTGCGGCGGGATGGCTTTGCCTCGATGGACGCGAGCGACAATGCTGGAACGCTCACCACCGCGCCGGTGGTCTTCAAAGGAAAGTTTCCCTTTGTAAACGCGGACGCCAAGGACGGCGAACTGCGAGCTGAACTTCTTGATGGCGATGGACAGGTCATCGCGCCGTTCTCACAGAAAAACTCGATTGCCGTGAAGACCGACAGCACCCGCCAACGCCTCGAATGGAAAGGGACAGCCGATCTGGAGGCGCTGGCTGGCAAACCTGTGCGGTTCAGGTTTCATGTCACCAAAGGAAAGCTCTATTCTTTCTGGGTCAGCAAGGATGAATCAGGAGCGAGTGGCGGCTATGTCGCCGCCGGGGGACCTGGATTCACCGGCCTAACGGACGAAAAGAGAAGAAAATGAAGTGAGACAGGCTGGTACCTGTCTCACTTCATAAGACTACGCCGCGATGAGGTTCCCACTCACTTCACCGCCCTGCTGCATGCCGAAGCTTCTCAGGCCGGCCACAATGAGCTCATCACTCAAGCCCAGCGCCCAGGTGGCGCCGATGGCGGCCAGGACGGCTTCGATGTGGAAGGCGAAGGGGGTGCCGAGCGGGATGGGCACATCTGAAATGGGGCAGAGTTTACGTTGTTCGGTGCCTTCGGCGAAGATGATGGACTGATCTTTGACGAAGATGCTGCGGCCACCGGTTTCAGCATGGGCCTGCAAGACGGGCGAGTTGTCGTTGCGTGAGAAGAACAGCACGCTGCCCTTGCTGTAGCTGGCCATATCGGCAACAAGCGGATCATCAGCATTTAGCACTGCGGTGCCGGTGGGTAGAACGATGTCCACGATG
>JAQGPI010000245.1 GCA_028293175.1 Verrucomicrobiaceae bacterium
GAGCTGAAATTCAAATTCAAAGTCCGAGACGGCGCGCAGGCCACGCACCAGGGCCACGGCGTTTTCCTTCGCAGCGAATTCCACCAGCAGTCCATCAAAAGAGACCACGCGCACATTGGGGATGTGCGCTGCGGCTTCCTGGATCAGCGCCACGCGCTCCTCGGTGGTGAAGAGGCTTTGCTTCGCATTGTCCCGGGCGACGGCCACGACGAGTTCATCGAACAAACCGACAGCGCGCTGGAGCACGTCGAGGTGGCCGTTGGTGACAGGGTCGAAGCTGCCGGGGTAGATGGCTCTGCGCATGATGGTGGTGGTGAAGTTCTCATCGTACCGCTCACATGCGCAGTGGAAAGAAGTTTTGCCTTCGCTATGAATAGCAACCGTGGCCGTCCTTGAACCCCAACTTTTGATTAGCGCCTATTGCCAGGGCTATTTTCCCATGGGCATGGAGAATGGCGAGATCCGCTGGTTTTTGCCCGAGTGGCGGGGCATTCTGCCTGTAGCGGACTTTCATGTGCCGGCGCGGTTTGTGCGGTACCTGAAGCACCATCCCTTCGAGGTGCGCTGGAATACGGCCTTCACCGAGGTGATGCGCGGTTGCGCTGATCGTGATGAAACCTGGATCACGGAGGACATCATCAAGAGCTACGAGGCGCTGCACGATCTAGGGCACGCACACAGCGCGGAGGTGTGGCGCGAGGGCAACCTGGTGGGCGGCGTATACGGTGTGGCTATTGGCGGGGCGTTCTTTGGCGAATCCATGTTCAGTAGGGAGACGCAGGCCTCTAAGGTGGCGCTCGTGGCCTTGCAGCGGCGGCTGAAGGAGCGGGGATTCATCATGCACGACACACAATGGACTACGCCACATTTGGCATCGTTCGGCGGGCATGAGATTCCGTGTGACCAGTATTTAAAACTTCTGCAACGCGCAATCCGGCTCCGGGCGAGCTTTATGGGATCGAAGACTGAGAAAGTGCCCTTGAAGCGGGTAGTGTAGGGAGAGAAGGGTCCTGGACACAACTTTCCTGCCTGGGGCAGAGTCCCAAAGCAGTGTCAGGGGCAACAGAAGGCTTATCAGCCAATCTCTGTCAGCGCATTTTCAGCATCGCCAAAGTGGCTGGTCTTCACCCCCATGCGGTCCATGAGTGCGATGTGCAGGCGGCACATTTTGCGATTCTCATCCTTGCTGTAATCAAGGTAACGGCCACCTTTAATCGTGCCACCTCCACTGCCGGCAAGGACCACAGGGAGCTGGCGTGAATCGTGGGCGTTTCCATCCATGAGACTGCTGGTGAGCACCACCATGCTGTTTTCCAACAAGGTGCGTTCGCCTTCATTAGTAGCCTGCATTTTGGCGAGGGCTTCGGCCCAGAGCTTCACCTGATACTCGTTCACCTTTTGATACAGTGAGAGACGATGCTCATCATTCGCATGGTGTGAAAGCTCATGAATGCCAGCGGTGACACCATCAAGTCCAGCGAAACGCATGCCAGAAAGGTCGTTGTTCATCATGAAGGTCGCCACTCGGGTGCGGTCCATTTGGAAGGCCAGGACCATGATGTCGAACATCAGGCGCATGTGTTCCTCCGCCACGGTGGGGATCCCTGGGCCGGGGCGCTTCATGGTAGGAGATTTCACCGTGGCCTGCCAGCCATGACCGGCGGTATCGGCCTTGCTGATCTGCTCGGCCAGGGCCACACGCTGTTCGATCTCGCGAACGGAGGTAAGGTACTCGTCCAGCTTTTGGGTATCGCGCTGGCTGAGCTTGGTGCGCAGGCTTTTGGCGTCGTCCATCACCATGTCGAGGATGCTCTTGTCACGCTTGCGGCGGCTGCCGTCATCGAACAACTGGTCGAACGCCTGCTGGGGAAAGATTTCCTTCGGTGCAGGAGTGGTGGGCGTGCTCCAGGAGATGTAAGCAGAATAGATCGAGGTGAAGCCCGAGTCTGTGCTGTAGCTGGGCCGCTCGGTGCCCAGCACGATGCTGGCCACCGGTGTGTGCTTGCCCGTCTGGGCGGCAACAAGCTGATCCATGGTGATGCCCACTTCCACATCTGTGGTGGTCTTTTTGACCTTCAGACCTGAGAGGATGTTCATCTTCGGATAGTGCCCGCCTTCACCCATGACGGTGGTGGGATTCCAAAGGCCCTTGAAGACAAGCACTTGATTCTTGATGGACTCTAGCGGCTTCAAGGTCTGCTGCAATTCCATGCCGCCAGGGCCCATGGAGGCGCCCCAATGGTGCGGGTTTACTCCATTGCCGGTGAAGCAGACTGCGAGACGCCGGGGAGCCACATTGGTCTTGGCTGATTCCGCGCCGAAGGAGCAGATGGATTCAAACCACGGCAGGCCAAGCGCGATGCCTGTACCACGGAGAAATTTGCGTCGGTTCATAAGAATAGAAAAGTGATTATGGATTGCTGACCACGGCCGGATCGCTGCGCCGGTAGAGGAACTGGTGGCTGTTCACTACGGTGAGTACGGCAGTCGAGAGCTTGTTGCCGTTCTTCTTCAATTCGGTTTGCATCTGAGCCAGCAGCGCCTTGTCAGTTGGCATGGTCTGACGACCGGTGGCGTAGCCCAGCAGCTTGCGGCAGAACTGACCGACGAACTGTGACTCATTGGATTGCAAGAAGGCGCGCAGGCCATCCGCGCCGTTCAGCTTGGTCCCATCCTTCATCTCTCCAGTGCTGTCGATTTTGCCACCGGATTCATCATTGGAGCGGAACTTGCCTACAGGATCGAATTCCTCTAAAGCAAAGCCCAGCGGATCGAGACGGTCGTGGCAGACGGAACACGCCTTGTCTGCCCGGTGTTGCTGCATGGCCTCGCGTAATGATGAGGGCTTCAGAGCGCCCGCAGGCAGCTCAGGCACATTCGGCGGAGGCGGGGGCGAGGAATTGCCCAGCACGACCTTGTAAAGGAAGTCACCGCGCAGCACCGGACTAGTGCGGTTCGGGCGCGATGTCTTGGTGAGAATGCAGCCCATGCCGAGTACACCGCCGCGATGATTCGCCGCTACTTTCACTTCATGG
>JAQGPI010000249.1 GCA_028293175.1 Verrucomicrobiaceae bacterium
GCCTGGGTGAGCTATGGGCTCGGCACCATGAATCAGGACCTGCCCGGATTAGTCGTATTGCCGGAGGTCAGCTACCCGCAAGGCGGCTCGGCCAACTGGGGCAATGGCTATCTGCCCGCGTCCTTTCAAGGCACGGCGCTGCGGTCAAAGGGCTCGCCCATCCTTGATCTGCAACCACCGCAAGGAATCACGCCCGATCATCAGCGCGCAAACTTGGATCTGCTCGGCAAGCTCAATACTGCCCATCAGCAAAGGCATCCGTGGCACGGCGACCTTTCCGCCCGCATGGACAGCTATGAACTGGCCTTCCGCATGCAGATGCAGGTGCCCGATGTGCTGGACCTCGCGAAAGAACCCGATGCCGTGAAATCCACGTACGGCATTGGCGAGGAAGCGACGGACTCCATTGGTCGCAAATGCTTGTTAGCCAGAAAGCTGGTGGAACAGGGCGTGCGCTTTGTTCAGCTTTACGCCGGCACCTGGGACAGCCACGACTACATCGAGCGTGCCCACGGCAACCTCATCCGCAGCGTAGACAAGCCCATCACCGCCCTCATTAAGGATCTCAAGCAACGCGGCCTGCTGGAGGATACGCTGGTAGTCTGGTGCGGTGAATTCGGTCGCAGCCCGGATAATGGAGTACGCGGCGGCACTGCCTATGGACGTGACCACAACGCTAAGGCCATGACCATGTGGTTCGCCGGTGGGGGCGTGAAGGCAGGCAACACCATCGGAGCCACCGATGAAACGGGAGCGGAAGCCGTGGAATGCGTGCATCACATCCGTGATGTGCATGTAACGCTATTAAAATTGTTAGGCTTGGACGACAACAAGCTAACCTTCTACCACGCCGGTCGTTTCAAGCAATTGAGCCAGTTTGGCGGCCAGCCGATCAATGAGCTGATTGGATGATTTGGCTTATCCTTTTCGCCGCATCCACAACGCCTTCAACTGCATCACCTCTTCTCCTGGCTTCTCCACAGCTTTGACCTGGATCTCGACACGGCCTTTTTCAAGATGCACGGTACCCGGTTTCAGATAGAACCACTTCATCTCGAAAGCCTCCTTTTCGCGTGGCACACGATCTGGAGACGGCAACGCGATGACCGGCGTCGCGCCCACCACAGCGGGAAAGCTTTTGCCATTCGCCACGACCTCAATCTTCGCCCCCGCGTCAGCCTGTGGGCAGAGATACTGAAGCTCAATCGAATAGTCACCAGCTTCAACGACATTCAGTTCCCAGGTCACCGAGCCATTGACGTCGCGCCAGTTATGCACCCAGCTATTGTTCGGCGCCAGCCCGCCGAAATCGAGACCACCGGCAAGCCTGCCATTGGGCGTGGTCAGTTCGATAGGATTTTCATCGACATGGCCTAGTTCAGGAATGTCGCGCGGCTTGTCGGCATCGGCCTTCACGTCCTGCCACCACGCTTTGTAATCAGCAGCTAGCTTTTTCACCACTTCAGGCTTCTCGGTGGCGATGTCTTTTAGCTGACTTGGATCAGCCTCCATATCATAGAGGCGCCAGTCCTTGCCTTGCATTACCGCACGGTACTGTTGGGTGCGCACTGCGGCGGCACTATTGCCTTTCCGACCTGTCAGCATGTGCTGTGTGAAAAGCACACGCTCCGGCCAGCCTTCGCTCCGGCCTTCCAACAAAGGCACCAGACTCCGGCCATCCACAGGCAATGTTTTGGGCATCCGCAGGCCGCATAGTTCCATCAACGTGGGAAACATATCGATGTGCATTGCGATCTGCGGGATCAGGCGCTGAGTCTTGAATCGTGCGGGCCAGCTTACAAAGCAGGGCACACGTGAACCGCCCTCATCCATGCTGCCTTTCTTGCCTTTCATGTCCGCATTGTAGCGTTCACCAGCCGGCCCGTTGTCCGTCATGAAGACAACGATGGTATTGTCGCGCAAGCCCTTGTCATCCAGATGCTTGAGCAGGCGGCCCACATTGTCGTCCAGGTTTTCGCACATGCCGTAAATGCACGCGACGTTGTCCGGCAGTCCCTTGGACTTGTACTTGTCGAAGTACTTGTCGGGCACCTGAAATGGCGTGTGGGGAGTGGTGTAGGCCACCCACGCGAGGAACGGCTTGTCCTTCGATTTATCAATGAACTGCGTCACTTCATCCGTGGTTGCATCCACGATGAAACCCTTGGCAATCGTGGGCTTGCCGTTCTTCTTCACCGGGCTGTCGAAATAATTATTCCAGTGCCCCCGCGTATAGCCAAAGACCGTTTCAAAACCCTGCCCTTGAGGATTGCACGGGTAGTTCTCGCCATTGTGCCATTTGCCAAAAATGCCTGTATGATAACCCTCGGCGCGCAAGGCTTCAGCAATGGTGACTTCTTCGCTGCGCATGGCCTCATCGCCAGCTGCAACGCCGCGCACCCCCGTTCTCAATGAGTAACGACCCGTGAGCAAACTGGACCGAGTAGGCGCGCAAAGAGGGCTCACATAAAAGCGGTCAAAACGAAGCGATGCAGCTCCTAGTTTGTCGAGCACCGGCGTTTGCAGCACCTTGTTCCCGTGAAGGGAGAGGTCACCGTAACCTTGGTCATCGGTGAGGATGATCAAGATGTTCGGACGTGTCGCCGCATGAACGGACGCACAAAGCAAAAACAAGGCTAACAAGAGACGCATGGTGCGTTTTAAACGCGCAGCACGGCGAATGCTTTCATCATGGCTGCCACGGTACGGATGGCTTCCAAGACGACGAGCCAGCAGTGCTGATGATCCAGGCTGCATGGTAGGCGTCAAAAAGCTTGCTCACTCCTACGTCGTGCCCATCATCAGCAGACCAGTAGCTGCCGAGTGCTCCAGGTTGATTGAACGAGAAGCTTGCGTAGGCGCTGCTGGCAGAACTGTCGCCCAGCCACAGGCGGAAGCTGTCCGAAGAGGCAAAGCCGTTCGCCCCATTCATGGCGCGGTCGTTCGGGCTCAGTACAAGCGGATAGCCCGAGCCCACCAACTGAGCACCCGCATGCAAGGACAGCGCGGCCTTCCAGGAGCGGACGGCACCAGCATAAGTGACAGCCACTGAAGCGGCACGAGGATTGACCATGAGACCGTCCAGAGGACCGACCACCGTGGCACCGGCATCCGCAAGCGAAGCATCGCCATCGCGCACCCAGCGGCTTCCAGCAGGACGGGCCAGCAGCCAGTAAACATTGTAGCCTGTACCGTTGAAGAACATCACGCGGTCGGCGTTCGACGATGAAGTTCCGGCATGGAACAGGGTCACAGGGAAGACGTCGCGAAGCGTCCAATGAGCGCGGACGACGAGGCGTGCGTCAGCAGCAGGTGCAGCCGCTTCATACGCTATGCTGGTTGCGGAGCTCTTTGCTTCATTCACTTCGAAACGCAGGCCCTCACCGTCGCCGCCGATCACTTCGGCATAGTAGCTCTGGCCTGGAATGAAGGCTGCGCCCGTGGCCATGCCAGCTTTGCCAGAGAAGACTTCAGCCTTCAGCAGTGGCATCGAGAATGTCTGCGAGCCGACGGTGAACGTGTGACGGGTCCAGCTCTGCACCTGCGAGGTAGCCGTAGCCTCGGCCGTGCCGTCGTGATTGGCATCAAGTGATACTTTCAAGCGTACGAAAGCGGAGGTGAGGCCAGCGTAACGCAAGGTCTCGGTGCCATCGGCATTCGAAGTCGTGAATGGCGTTGAGGCTATATTAGACCAGGCGGTCAGATCATTGCTGCCCTCCAGCGCATACGTCACATCCTTGTGCCCTGTGGTGTAACGTACGATCACCGCATCCACTGGACCGGATGCATTGGCTTCCAGCCAGAAATGCCTCTTATCCGCTCCGCTGCCTGGCTCAGTGCCGAGGGCGTATTCGAGAAGGTTGCTGGCCAAGTCGCCATCGGGATTGTCGCCATCGGGATTGTCGGCAGCCGTGTTGCTGATGCCCGTGTGTAACTGCTGCCACTGAATGAAGGTATCAGGGCTCAAAGCTTGGAGGAAATCGACTTCCACGATGGGATCGCCTTCAACCGTGATAGCAGTGGCATCGGCATCGCCGCCATCGCTGTCGAAGGTGGCTTCTGCACCAGGCAGAACCGACTGCACGACAATGTAGTCGCCCGAAGGAACCGCATCAAAAACATATGCGCCGGTGCCGCTGGTGACCTGTGTATCGACAGCGGTCATCTCCTCTGGATCAAGCTTGCCGTTGCCGTTAAGATCCTCATAGAGAGCGACTTCCACGCCGGGCAGCGGGGAGGTTGCAGTGGTTGGATCGCCAGTGCCTGAAAGGTCACGTGTCACTCTTCCGGCAAGTGGCGCAGTGACTGTGGGCAACAGATAGAAGCCAAGGTCTACCGTCAAGTTCGCATCACTGTCATAAGCGCTATCCGAGTTGGCAAGATGGCCCGTTTCGCCCGAAGCAGCAGTCGGCATTACCCCCGAAGCAAGGGTAAAAACACCGGTGCGCACGCCGGTGGCGATGGGTTTTGAGGTGGCAAGGGCGTTCTGATCGCCTGTATCGTCAATGTTAGGCACCGTGTTGTCTGTACGGCCACGAGCAGGCTTCATCCCAGATAGAACGCCGGTGCTGGTGAACTGCGAGGCAGGCGTGTAAATGAAGTAGTTGCCAGCCCTGACGGAGAACAAGTACAAGCCCCCGCCGCCGGTGACAGCCGTGGCCACTGGTGTACTAGAAAGTGGGTCAGCTCCTTGGGCGAACAATTGAAGTGTTACCCCGCCGAGCGGTGCATCTATCGACGAGTCATAGGTGCCGCTATTGTCCACATCCTTGAACACAAGGTTGCCGACGCTGATGGTAGGAGCGAGACCAAA
>JAQGPI010000274.1 GCA_028293175.1 Verrucomicrobiaceae bacterium
TGGAGCATGGGAGCGGTGCAATGCTTGCCAGCAGCGGCGTGGAAAGGCCATCCCAAGCAGTTGAAAGGGTTGCTGATGCTCAGTGCCGACAGCCGGGGGCGCTACGGCCTGCGGCCCAAGGATGAACTTGGCATTACGCCCACCGGCCCGGGCACTTTCGGACTGGGTGAGTTCTCCAAAGACCTCAAAGATCTGCGCATAGCGCAGTTCCACGGAACCACGGATTTCATGGCCAGTTCCGGCTGGATTCGCACGCTGAAATCGCCGCACATGCTGTACTTGATTTCTGGTGCCAATCATGGTTTCGACGGTCCGGCGCCTTCCTTTGAAGAACGCCTGCTCAGGGGCATGGACTGGCTGTTGGGCGATGAGGATGCGGCTGCACCAGCGGAAGATTCAACCCTGCCCTTTGGTCTTTCGCCCTTGTGGCCCATCGCTGTCATAGCGATTGGGCTGGCGCTGTTCTTCGTCTTCTCGCGCAAGCATTCACTGCGGGTTATGGGCTGGGCGATCACGGCCATGGGCTTGATCAATCTGCTCGAAGCGATGTTCGAAAAACCCCTCGGCGTGCTGGCCTGGATGGAACAATGGCTGCCGCTGGGTGTAAGCGAAAAAAGCCGCCTGCTGCTCCTGCTTTCGGGGCTGGCTTTCTTAGCTCTTGCCCGCGGATTGCAACGTCACAAGCGCATGGCATGGATTCTGTCGGTAGTACTGCTCGCAGCCTCGGTCGTACTGCATCTGATGCGCGCCTTTGACTGGCATCACGCCCTGGCCGCTCTGGTGCTGCTGGTACCGCTTTTGCGTTGGCGCAAGCAGTTCGTTGCCAAGTCGGATGCTCCTTCACTCGGCCTCGCCTGGAAGGTCGCTGTCACGCTCGCGGTGCTGCTGTTTCTGTATGGCTTTCTAAGCCTGCGACAGCTCAGCGAACGCGGCCAGTATGGGGACGGCCTCACATGGAGCGAGTGCGCGAATGGAGCCATCTCAGGCGTGCTGGCCCAGCGTTCCTCACTCGATCACCAGGGCAGTCGCTATGCGCGCGATTTCTTGAAAACACTACGCATTGGTGGCCTGTTCAGCGGACTCGCGGTGCTGGTGCTGCTGCTGCGGCCCGTAGTGGATCGGTCAAAGGAAACGCCACCCGAGGATGTGGCACGAGTGAAAGACCTCATCGCGAAACACGGCAGCGATCCCATGGATAGCTTTGCTCTGCTGCCGGACAAGACGTACTACTTCACCAAAGATGGCACGGGCGTGGTAGCCTTTTCTCTGTGGCGAAACCTAGCCGTAGTTCTCGCTGATCCCATCTGCCCGCCGGAGAAACGCGCGGAAGCAGTGCGGGAATTCGTGGATTTTTGCGTCGTTCAAGATTGGGAACCGCTTTTCTATTGCAGTCATGTTTCGAATCGCCAACACTATGAGGACGCGGGCCTGCTTACCTTCAAAGTGGGTGAAGATGCGCGATTGCCGGTGAACGAGTTCAAGCTCGAAGGCGGTAAGTTCCAGAACCTTCGTACCGCCCGCAACAAGGCGCGCAAGGGCGGGCTGCAATTCCAGTGGTACGACGCTAAGCCACACCCTGATCACGGCCTGGAAGCGCAGCTTCAGTTGCTTTCCAAGGATTGGCTGGATCGTAAAAAAGGTGGCGAGATGACCTTCGATCT
Source organism: Verrucomicrobiaceae bacterium (assembly GCA_028293175.1). Classification (GTDB taxonomy): domain Bacteria; phylum Verrucomicrobiota; class Verrucomicrobiia; order Verrucomicrobiales; family Verrucomicrobiaceae; genus CAINXC01. The sequence continues at coordinate 1,662 of JAQGPI010000274.1, forward strand.
AGGCTCATTCGATATTGAATTGATCCGGGAACACGGCGTGGCAATTGTGCGCAATCCTGAGGGCCGAATCGAAACCTTCGCCACTTGGTTCCCCTATGACCAAGGCAAAGGCTATTGCCTCGACCTCATGCGCGGCCGGGCCGAGGCCCGCGATGTGATGGACTTCCTCATCGTGGAGGCCATCGATCACTTCAAGGCTTTAGGCGTGGAGGAGGTGAGCCTTGGCAACGCACCACTAGCCAATGTGAATGCTGAGGAGGGACTGGAGAATCCGGGTGAACGAGCGGTTAAGTTCCTCTTCGACAACTTCAACCAACTCTACGGTTACAAGTCTCTGTTCGATTTCAAACGCAAGTACCATCCAGACTGGCAGGGCCGCTACATTGCCTACCGTCCGCGTGTGCGTCTAGCCATGATCGGTCTGGCAGTTGCAGGTGTGCATTTGCCGCGCGGGTTTATGGGGATGCTGAGGTCTTAGGAAGTGAAAAGGCATAAGTAAGAACTGAAAAGGGCTGAATGAATACCGATCCAATCAGACCATCTCTTTTTCGTTTTCACTTGAGCATCACTTCTTCTCCGCCTTGTACCTCGCGATCTCCGCGCGGATGTGCTCGATGCGATTCCCAGGATCAGGATGGCTGCTCAGCATCTGTGGCTGACGACCGCCGCCACTGGCTTTTTTGAGGATTTGCATCACGCCGATCATCTGTTCAGGATCATAGCCGCAATCGATCAGGAAGCGCACGCCCAGCGCATCGGCTTCGTTTTCATCGTCACGCCCATACTTGAGGTTGATCAGGTTGCCCACGTACTGCGCCATCTGCTGGGAGGAATAGTCGTGGCCGTTTGAGGTGGCCATGCCGACGCCTTGCGCCAGCGACCCAATGAGGGCGCTCTTGGACATTTGTTGATTCGAATGGCGGCCCACCACATGGCCGATTT
>JAQGPI010000293.1 GCA_028293175.1 Verrucomicrobiaceae bacterium
AGCAGAGCCCGCCCCGAGAGCATTCATTTCTTGCCACCGGCCCCGTTTTTTTTCAGAACTGGCCATGAAGGGTGGACGGCCATTTCACACCAGAGCCCAGAACGTTCGCGCTCGCCGTTCGCGAAACCCCAGGGTTTTGGCGAACGAACAAACAAACACCCCACGCTCCGGCGCGGCATGACAGCCCCCGGAGCCCAGGTTGTTCGCGTTCGCCGTTCGCCAAAGTCCGCACTTTCGCGAACGAACGAACAAACACCCCACGCTTCCGGCATAGCATGCCAGAGAAGGATGCGAGCTGGCACCTTCACTTGGTAGGCGTGCCACGATTCAAAGACCCTCCGCAACTTCACACCCCTAAAGACAATATAATATATAGATATATATTCTCTATGGTGAGCAGCTTGTTGCCTGCCTAACTGGCAGAGCTGTGCTTCAGCGTGGCAAACCTCACACCCCGTGATGGCCTGCGGTTTCATTGGCCCGTCCGTGCGTCCGCCAAATCCCGGCCTCTGGCGGACAGCGAACGCGAACAACCCGCTGGCGTCGCTTAGAACTGTTCGTTCGTTCGCGAAAGTGCGGACTTTGGCGAACGGCGAACGCGAACAACTCGTTGCCGTCCCTTCGAAAAACCAGGGGACGCGACCTGCGCCCCCTGTCTCCATTTACGCCAGATCAAACAACAAGACCTGCGCCTTGCCCGTTGAGCTGATCGTCAGCACCGTGTCCTCCTTGGCATCCAGGGAGGCGGCATCCCCTTGCTCCAAGGTCGTGCCGTTCAAGGTAATACTGCCCTCGGCGACTTGCAGCCAGCCGCCACGACCCGTCTTCATCGTGTGCGTGACCTCTTCGCCGCCATCGAAGCGGGCGAGGTACAGATCGGAATCCTGGTGGATTTCCATGCTGTCATCGCGCCCTGTTTTCGAGGTGACCAGGTGCAGCTTGCCCGGCTCCGCCTTCGCCATGGGCTTCTCCGCATAGCGCGGTTTCACGCCCTTGGCATCCGGCATGATCCAGATCTGCAACAGGTGTACTTTGTTGGACTTTGAGGGGTTGAACTCGCTGTGCTGCACCCCTGTTCCGGCTGCCATGTACTGGAAGTCGCCCGTCTCAATGATGCGGCCGTTGCCCATGCTGTCCTTGTGCTGGAGCTGGCCATCCAGGATGTAGGTGATGATCTCCATGTCCCGGTGCGGATGCGTGCCAAAGCCCTGGCCCGAGGCCACACGGTCTTCATTGATCACCCGCAGCGTGCGGAAGTGCATGTGCTTGGGATCGTAGTAATCGGCAAAGCTGAAACTGTGCTTTGCGAGCAGCCATCCATGATCAGCCTGGCCGCGTTCATTGCTCTTGCGAATGGTGAAGGTATTCATAACGAGGTGATGGTGCCTCATCCCGGCCCCGGCAACCAATGCCATGTTTGTCGGCTGAGGATACCTTTGAGGTATGGCGCGCCGATGCAACATTGGAAGCCCGGACACCTGTCGAATTCGATTTGCTACGTATGCCGGAATCAAACGAACGGACAAATTCCACGTTTTAAAACGCAGCAAATGGGTTGAGGTGCGCATTGTGCATGCATCGATCCGATGTTCAGTGGCCCATGACATGTCCCAAACTAATTCGCGTGGCCTGTGTCTCAGGCCTGTTGGGCATGGTGGCCTGCGCTCCAGTTCCCGAATCGGAAACGAGGCCCCAGGGTGAAAACGTCCTGTCCAGTACCGCGATCCATGAGGCCAGATCTGGCAAGGTGGATTTTGCCACCCATGTGAAGCCGGTCCTCGAAGCCAAATGTGTGGTGTGCCACAACCGCCGTGCGATGCCGGGCTACATGAGCCTGGAGAACCGCGCGGAGGCCAAACGGAGCGGAGCCTTGGGCTCCTTCATCATCTCGGGCCATCCTGAGCACAGCCTGCTGATTGCCAAGCTGAAAGGCAGCAATCCTGCCATGAGCAGCATGCCGGTGGTGGGCATGCAACTGACGCCTGATGAGCTGGCCATCTTGACCCAATGGGTAAAGCAAGGCGCTCACTGGCCTGCCGGTGCCGCAGGCACCCTGCATATCATTCATTGACAGCCCTTGTTCTGAAGGGGTCGGATTCTCGACGGCGACGTTGGGAGAAATTCTTTCGCCGGGTGCACCAGCGCTGACGGCAGCATCACAAAGAACCGCCATGAGTGATTCCCGCATTCTCACGCTCAACAGCGGCTCCTCCTCGCTGAAGTTTTCCTTCCACGAGATTGGCCGCGACAGGGAATCACCCCGCCTGTACGGCAAGCTGGAGCGCATTGGAGAAAAAGAGGGCCGTTTCAAAGCAACCACTCCGTCAGGTGAAACACTTGTCGATGAAGCTGTCGCGCTGCCAGACCATGCGTTCGCCATTCATTGGCTTTTGGACCGGCTGCCTTCTTTCGACATTGGAGAAATCACGGCGGTCGGGCATCGCATTGTCCAAGGCGGCCCGCATCATTCAGGACCGGAAAGGGTCACCAATGAACTGCTCCAGGAACTGCATGCCCTCTGCCCGCTGGACCCGCCGCACCTTCCCGCCGCTTTGCATGCCGTGGAGGCCGCGATGGACGTATGGCCGGATTTGCCACATGTCGCCTGTTTCGACACCTCCTTTCATCGGAGCATGCCCCGTGTGGCGCAGCAGCTTCCACTGCCACGGCGGCTCACCGAGAACACCGGCCTCATGCGCTACGGCTTCCACGGCCTCTCATACGAATACATCATCGCCGAGCTGGAACGCATCGCAGGAGCGAATGCCGCACGCGGCAAGGTGATCATCGCTCATCTGGGCAACGGTGCCAGCATGGCCGCACTGCATTACTGCGAGTGCGTGGACACGACCATGGGATTCACTCCCGCTAGCGGGCTGATGATGAGCTCGCGCCCTGGTGACCTGGACCCTGGGGTGATCGCTTACCTCTTGCGCGAGCGACTGGTGGATATCGATGAACTCGACGCGTTCCTCTATCAGGAATGCGGACTCAAAGGAGTCTCAGGCCTCAGCTCCGACATCCGTGATCTCGTAGCAGTAAGGCAGACCAACGCCCACGCCCAGGAAGCGCTCGATCTCTTCTGCTATCAGGCGCGCAAAGCCCTCGGAGCCCTGGTGGCCGTGCTCGATGGTGTGGAGACCATCGTCTTTACCGGCGGCATCGGTGAAAACGCTTCCCTCGCCCGTTCCGCCATTTGCGCGGGTCTCTCCCACCTCGGCCTGGAGGTGGTCCCCGGTGCCAACGAGCAGAACCAAGAAGTCATCTCCACCGCCTCCAGCCAGGTGACCGTTCGCGTGATGAAGACCAATGAAGAACTCATCATCGCACGCCACACCGCCCGCCTCATTTCCGCCAGCACCCCTCTCCCCACTGTCAGGTAAAAGCCCATGAAAAACCTTCCCGCCGACGACCAGATCACCGCCTTCGGGCCCGCCCGAGCCACCGTTCAAGAGACCGTGCTCAGCGCTGATGAAACCGCACTCATGGATGCCTACTGGCGCGCCTCTCTTTACCTTGGCCTGGGCATGATCTACCTGCGCGAAAACGCGCTGATGCGCGAACCCCTGCTCTTGGAGCACACCAAGAGGCGACTGCTCGGGCACTGGGGTTCCGATCCCGGCCTGAGCCTGATCTACGTGCATCTGAACCGGCTCATCAAGAAGCTCGATCTCAACATGCTCTATGTCGCTGGCCCTGGCCATGGCGCGCCCGCATTGCTTGCCAATGCCTGGCTGGAGGGCACGTACAGCGAGGTCTATCCGGAAAAAAGCCAGGACGTCGCAGGCATTCGCAACCTCTTCCGCGCCTTTTCCTTTCCCGGCGGCATCGGCAGCCATTGCACACCCGAATTGCCCGGCTCGCTGCATGAAGGCGGCGAGCTTGGGTACAGCCTCTCCCATGCCTTCGGCGTTGCCTTCGATCACCCCGATCTCATCACTGTGGCCGTCATTGGCGATGGCGAAGCGGAGACCGGCCCCCTGGCCACTTCCTGGCATTCCAACAAGTTCCTCAATCCCAAGCGCGATGGCGCGGTCCTGCCCATTCTGCATTTGAATGGCTACAAGATCGACAATCCCACGCTGCTCGCCCGCATCAGCCATCTGGAGCTGAAAAAGCTCATGCTCGGCTACGGCTACCAGCCTTACTTTGTCGAGGGCTCCGATCATGAGTCCATGCACCAGGCCATGGCCGCAACGCTGGAGCATTGCGTGAATGAGATCCGGCGCATTCAAAAGCAGGCGCGTGAGGAAGGCATCACCCAGCGGCCCATCTGGCCCATGATCGTGCTGCGCTCGCCCAAGGGATGGACCTGCCCGGCGCAGATCGGTGGCCACAAGGCCGAAGGTTCGTGGCGCTCTCATCAAGTGCCCATCAAGGATGTGGCCAAGCACCCCGAAGACCTCGCCCTGCTGGAACAATGGCTGCACAGTTACCGTCCTGAGGAACTGTTTATGGAAGACGGCAGCCTGCGGGCCGACCTGCGCGCCCTGGCACCGGAATGTGACCGCCGCATGAGCGCCAATCCCATCGCCAACGGCGGCACCGTGCGCAAGCCCCTGCACTTGCCCGACCTCGCTAACTACGCCGTGGAGATTCCCGGACCCGGCACCGTGCAAAAGAGCAACACCGTTCCGCTCGGTGAATTTCTGCGCGATGTGCTGAACCTCAACGTGCATAACTTCCGCGTCTTCGGACCGGATGAAACAGCGTCTAACAAGTTGGATGCTGTCTACGCCGCCTCGCCCAAGACATGGATGGCGGAGCGCTTTCCCGAAGACGACGACGGTGGCCATCTGGGCCAGGAAGGCCGGGTGATGGAAATGCTCAGCGAGCACACCCTCGAAGGCTGGCTGGAAGGCTATCTTCTATCGGGCCGCCACGGCTTCCTCGCCTCGTATGAAGCCTTCGTGCATGTCATTGATTCCATGGTGAACCAGCACTGCAAATGGCTGGAGATCAGCCGCGAACTCGCCTGGCGCGCCCCAGTTTCATCGCTCAATCTTTTGATCACCTCCACCGTCTGGCGGCAGGATCATAACGGCTTCACCCATCAGGACCCGGGCTTCATCGACCTGGTGGCCAACAAGAGCGCCAAGGTCACCCGCATCTACCTTCCGCCAGATGCCAACTGCCTGCTTTCTGTGGCCGATCATTGCCTGCGCAGCGTCGATTACGTCAATGTCATCGTCTCAGACAAACAGGTGCATCTTCAGTATCTCGACCTTGATGCCGCCAAGCGCCACTGCGCCCGCGGCCTCGGCATCTGGGACTGGGCCAGCACGGACGATGGCAAGGAGCCGGATGTTGTCTTCGTCGGCTGCGGCGACATCGCCACCCAGGAAGCCCTCGCCGCCACGCAACTGCTGCGCCACGACTTTCCCGATCTCGCCATCCGCTTCATCAATGTGGTGGATCTGTACCGCCTGGAGTCGGATACCGAACACCCACACGGCCTTTCCGACCGCGATTTCGACGGCCTCTTCACCACCGACAAGCCGGTCATTTTCAATTTCCATGGTTACCCCTGGTTGATCCACCGCCTCACCTACCGCCGTAAAAATCATCACAACATCCACGTGCGCGGCTACAAGGAAAAAGGCAACATCAACACCCCCATGGAGCTGACCATCTGCAACGAAACCGACCGCTTCTCCCTAGCCATCGATGCCATCGACCGCGTCCCCAGCCTCACTGCCATCGGCGCCCACGCCAAAGGCCGGTACCTCGACCAGCAGGAGAACTGCCGCCTCTACGCCCACGCCGAAGGCATTGATGAGGATGAGATCGTGAACTGGCAGTGGACAGCCATGAAGCAGGTTAGTTAACTCCAAAGCGTCTCATCCTGACCCAGGCAACCAATGCCCTTTTGGTCGGTGAGTATACCTTTGAGGTAAGCAAGTAGGCGGGGAACAACTATGAGCCCCGCCTTCGGCATGATTGGCACAATCGAAGGGCGCGGCCTCGGAGAACATGGAGACTGACAAGAAGTCGGCTGTCTCTCAAATACCTAAACGCGCATCTTCGAATACTCAATAAGGATGTCTCTAGACACGCTGCCCCCTCTCCGGCACAATCACTTGCGACCTTGCCACACGCAAAAAGCAGAATCAGGCCGTCACCAAGCATGAAACAGCAGTCAACAAAAGCACCCGGCGGCGGTCCGGTAGCGATTCGCGGATTTCTCGTTCAAACGCTGGTGGCGCTGCTTGAAATTGCCACCGCCGATCCCCCATTTTTGGAGATCACTCTGGAACCACAAATCGGAGCAGAACAGTTCGATTTTGTGTGGACGGATGGGACCTTCACTCAGGCCACACAGGTGAAATCCACAGTCAACAGCTTCACCAAATCTGACTTGAACACATGGGCTGCAAAGATGGAAGCTGCTCATGTGGGCGAGAGATGTGTACTTGTACTTGTCGGTCTTGTTCCTCCCAGCCTAGACCGTCTGGACCACATCGGCGCTGTAAAGATTGAAAAGAAGAATCTAAACATTGAAGATCTATTGGAGCAAGCAGCTCACCGATTGGCTAAATTCCTTGAGATGGAGGCTATCCAACCGGGCACAGCCAATGAGCGAGAAATGATTGTCCATGCTCTTGTTTCCAAGTTGGAACATTATGCCACCCACTCGGCCCCGCTGCGGCGTGAGGCCTTTGTTGGATTGCTCCGTGGGTGGATTAAATTTGCGCCACGAAAAGGGAAAAATATCGACATTTCTCGCATCGATAAATACGCTCCCTCCAATCTCATTGGCCGACAAGATGAAACTCACTTCCTTAATGAGACCTGGAACAAAGCCGTACTAGGCGAATGCCAGCGTCCTCGCATTATAAGCATCGTTGCGTTCGGTGGTGAAGGGAAAACCTCACTTGTAGCTAAGTGGGCAGCGGAGTTGGCGCACCGCGAGTGGCCGGGCTGTGATACTGCTTATGCATGGTCATTCTATAGCCAAGGCACCCAGGACCAAGTCGCAGCTTCTTCCGATTTGTTTTTTGCAGAGGCATTGAGTTTTTTTGGCGATCCCGCAATGGCATCCAGTGCCGATAGCGGCTTCACTAAGGGGAAGCGCTTGGCCCGACTCATAGGCGAACAGCGCGCATTGCTCCTTCTCGATGGCGTGGAGCCCCTGCAATATGCACCCACTTCTTCCATGCAGGGTGAACTCAAAGACCAGGGACTAACGGCTCTTCTGAAAGGGTTGGCAGCCACCAGTCTTGGCTTGTGTGTCGTTACTACTCGAAACTCCCTGTCAGATTTGCGAAATTACTTGCAAACCACAGTACACGAAACAAGGCTCACCCGCCTCTCTGCTCCTGCGGGAGTGCAATTGCTAAAGTCACTTGGAACAGTAGGTGCTGAGCAGGAAATAGAAAGTCTGGTTGAAGATGTGAAGGGCCACGCACTTACACTCAACCTCTTCGGCTCGTATTTGCGCAATGCGCATGCGGGGGACATTCGAAAACGCGGCTTAGTTAAGCTCGGAGAAGCCGATACAGAAGAACAAAACGGCCATGGTTTCCGCGTGATGGACGCTTACGTTCGATGGTTTTTGGCAGAGGGTGAAAAGGGGTACCAAGCCCTTGCCATACTTCGTTGCCTCGGCTTGTTTGATCGTCCTGCTACTGCCGAATGTCTAGTGGCACTGGAGGCTCCTCCCGGCATTGCAGGCCTCACCCGTCCACTAGTTCGTCTCTCAGAAGCTAAGCGAAACATTGTTTTCCAGCGCCTGCAGGCTGCAAATCTGCTATCAGTACTTCGTAACGGCGCCGGCGTCATTATGTCCGTTGATTCTCATCCTTTGCTGCGGGAGTACTTTGCTCAGGAACGATCTGCAAAGCATGCGGAGGCATGGCGAGCCGCACACCGTCGGCTCTACGAATTCCTTTGCTTGACTACAAAGGAGGGTCACAATCCTACTATTGAAGAACTACAACCGCTCTATCAAGCCGTAGTACACGGCTGCAACGCTGGGTTGCAGCAGGAAGCTTGTGTAAAAGTTTACGATGCTCGAATCAAACAAGGGTCGAGATCATACACTTCAAAACAACTGGGTTCTTTCGGTTCTGACCTAGGTGCAGTAACCTGCTTTTTTGATCAGCCTTGGAAAGTTGTTTCTTCTGCTGTATTGGAAGCTCGACATGCGTGGCTCTTTAATGAAGCCGCTATCAAACTGGGTGCCCTTGGTCGATTAAGCGAAGCTGTTGAGCCTGTGCGCACAGGAGTGAAGATGGCGGTAGCCAACAAAAAGTGGGTCAATGCTGCACGAGGTGGAGTTAACCTAAGTGAGATTGAGGTAACATTGGGTAAACTTGAAGACTCCCTTCAAGATGCGGAAGCATCAGTTATATACGCCTCACGTTCAAGCGACTCTTTTTCCCTAGCTGTCGCGCAAGCCACACGCGCAGGAATTTTTCACCAGATGGGACGATGGGCTGAAGCCCAGGAACGATTTTCGAATGCAGAAAAATCGTGGGCCATCACAAGTCCCACCTATCCTTTGCTCTATTCAACTTCGGGGTTTAAGTACCTCGATTTCCTCCTTGCATTTCCCGAGCAATGTTCTTGGCGTAAAATGCTAGGTAACACCAAGGTCCCCGCAACCGAATTAGGTAGCAAAAATGCTGAAATCGGAAAGCCGTTGCAAGAAGAGGAAGTTCAGCCCGAATTTTCAACTAAGGGGATAGAGGCAGTGAATTTGACCCTCCTTGATGTATTTCAGCGCGCATCACAGCTCCTTGAATGGTCCGAAGACCAAAAAAGCACAATCCTTGACACTACTTTGCTCCACCTAATCCATGCTCGAACTACTCTTTGCAGAGCGATTCTAGCTCTTCCCCCTATTTTACAAAAACAAGAACTCGGAGATTTGGTAGAAGGTCTGCGTCGTTCCGGCTACAATGACCATATCCCGCGTGGTCTACTCATCCGTGCTTGGCACCGCTTTTTTATCGGAACACACACCGGCCCAAAAGTGCGAAGGAAGATCTCGACGAAGCCTGGGAAATCGCCGAGCGCGGTCCCATGCGGCTCTTTATGGTGGATGTGCTGATGTATCGCTCGCGTTTGTTCGGAAGTCGGCCCGACGAGTTTGGCAGTGACAGGTATCCCTGGTGGCCTTCATCACCCCAAACCGATCTCGCCGAAGCGAGGAAGTTGATCGAGAAGTGCAGCTATTGGCGGCGGAAGGAAGAACTCGAAGACGCCGAAACGGTTTTTGGGCCGCCCGTTTGAATTTTCCCGACCCTCAACGATCGTTTCCGACTGTTCGCGGTATGACTTTGAGGGAGTGCGCGTAACGATTGCACCCGTCTAGATCTGCGGATTTTGCCGGGAGCCACGATGGCAGCTCTGCGGCTTGTCGGCTATATTACCGGAGCCATGGAATCCCTCCCAACAGCACCGACCAAAAAGGGCAAAATCCGACTCGATCCGACTGGATCAAACCAAAAAAACGGCAGCATAGGACGGTCCCCCTATGCTTCCATACGGCTTCCAACCAGGTGGCGCGGTACGGCAGGCCGGGGCTCGCTGCATGCCGGTTCCTTCCCCTGTGCGCTTCGTTTAACCGCTGAACTGCACTGCAGCTGTGTGCAACAATTTGGTGCACGCCACTCGCTTCCGCACTAGAATGCCCGTCTTATCTATGGACCCACTCCTTGAACTCCTCCAGGTCAACTCCAGCCGCACTGCGGCTGAGCTGGCGCAAGCCCTTGCTACGACCGCTGATGATGTGAAGACTCGCATCGCCGCCGCCGAAGCCGCCGGGGCCATCCTGGGCTATCAGGCCGTGGTGGACCATAGCAAGGACGAGCAGCGCGGGGTGACGGCCCTGATCGAGGTGAAGATCAGCCCGGAACAGGGTGGCGGTTTCGACCGTCTCGCCCGCCGCATTTCGCAGTACGACCAGGTGCGCGACTGCATGCTGATGAGCGGCGATTACGATCTGGCGGTGCTTGTCTCGGGCAAGGACCTCTACGACGTGGCGCGCTTCGTTTCCGAGAAGCTCAGCACCCTGCGGGGCGTGCTGTCCACCGGCACGCTCTTCGAGCTGAAGGTGTACAAGCAGGCGGGTTTCATTGTCGATTCCGGGGAGCAGGAAGAACGCCTGCCAGTGGCACCCTAACAAGCTCCCGCGACAACACATGAACTACGATTCCAAAATCGCGGAGCATATCCGCGACCTTCCGCGTTCCGGCATTCGCGACTTCTTTGAGCTCGTGATCGGCCGTACCGATGTCATTTCCCTGGGCGTGGGCGAGCCTGACAAGCCCACTCCCTGGCCCATCCGCGAGGCCGCCATCCGCTCTATTGAAAAGGGGCAGACGAGCTACACCTCGAACCTCGGCCTTGAATCCCTGCGCATCGAGATCGCCAAGTACGTGGAAGGCTTCTTCCATGTGAACTACGATCCGAAGAGCGAGATCCTGGTGACCGTGGGCGTAAGCGAAGCTCTCGATATCGGCCTTCGCGCCCTGATCAATCCAGGCGATGAGGTGATCTATCACGAGCCCTGCTACGTCTCGTACAATCCCAGCATCCAGATGGCCTTTGGCGTACCGGTGCCGGTGAATGCCAGCCCTGCGCATGACTTCGCGGTGCTAGCCGCCGACATTGAGAAGGCGATCACGCCCAAGACGAAGATCATCATGCTGAACTTCCCCACCAACCCCACCGGCGGCATCGAGCCGCTGGAGGAGTTAGAGAAGATCGCTGCGCTCGCCATCAAGCACGACCTCATCGTCTTCACCGATGAGATCTACAGCGAGCTGCTATACGATGACCGCAAGCACACCAGCATCGCCAGCCTCCCAGGGATGAAGGAGCGCACGGTGCTCTTCCACGGCTTCAGCAAGGCCTTCGCCATGACCGGCTGGCGGCTCGGCTATGCCTGCGCGCCTTCGCCTTTGCGCGAAGCGATGATGAAGATCCACCAGTACTGCATGCTCTGCGCTCCGATCATGAGCCAGATCGCGGGCCTGGAGGCCTTGAAGCTGGGGGCCTCCGCGTTCGAAGAGATGCGCGTGAGCTATGAGAAGCGCCGCAACACCATCGTGCGCCGGCTGAACGCCATGGGCCTCCCTTGCTTCAATCCCGGCGGTGCCTTCTATGTCTTCCCGGACATCCGCAGCACCGGCCTGAGCAGCAAGGATTTCGCCATCAAGCTCCTGCAAAGCAAGAGCGTCGCCGTCGTTCCCGGCCCGCCCTTTGGTGCCATCGGCGAAGGCTATGTCCGCTGCTGCTATGCCACCGCCCCTGAGCTGATCGACAAGGCCATGGACCTCATGGAGGAGTTCATCGCAGAGGTGAAGGCTGGCAAGCACGCCTAACAACTAAAAGCGATGCGCACTCCATGAGCATCGTAACCAAACATCATTGGACCCAATCACCACCGGTGCCTTATGTGGCTCCGCTGGTGATCTTCATGCTGCTCACCGAGTTGGCAGGAATGGTGCGCGTCGACAATTCCGCCTTGCCCTGGTATCAGCGCGCGCCGGAGCATTGGGTGTATCCGCTTCAATGCCTGATCGTGGGCGCGGTGCTGCTGTTCTTTCGCAAGCACTACACGCTAAAGCCATGGCGCGGGCTGGGACTTGCATCTGTCCTGGCGGTGGTTGGAATTGCAGTGTGGATTCTGCCTGCAACCCTTTACGACGACGCCCAACCTGCTTGGAGGGAATGGTTGGGGATGGCTGCCCGGGACAAGGGGTTTGATCCAAACGTCTTTCCGCCTCATTCCTCTGCATGGTGGACCACCGTTTCGCTCCGATTCGTGCGCATGGGGGTGATCGTCCCATTTGTTGAGGAGCTGTTCTGGCGCGGCTTCCTCATGCGCTATGTACAAGCTGGCGGGCATGACTTTCGCACAGTGCCTTTTGGCCAGCACTCCTGCCGCGCGTTCTGGAGCGTGACGCTGGCCGTCACGCTGATTCACCAGCCTTCAGACTACCTGGGAGCCTTCGTCTGGGGCTCGCTGGTGTACTGGCTGGCAGTGCGCACCAAGAGTCTCGGTGCCTGCGTGTTCATGCATGCGGTGGGCAATGGATTGCTCGGCCTGTATGTGCTGTACACTCAGAAATGGGGATTCTGGTGAGCGCTGGACCACACCGTCCAAAAATTTTGCGAGCACAAGGGGCTTTTCCTGCTAACACTTTGCCCCCCGCCCGGTTAACCCCTCCGTTTCCGGCCTCAAAACGACTCCCTACCCGAACCATGCCCAAGCAAACCATTCGTGACATCGACGTCTCCGGCAAACGCTGCCTCGTGCGCGTGGACTTCAATGTGCCACTCGAGCGCCAGGACGGCCAGATGGTCATCACCGACGCCACCCGCATCCAAGAAACCCTGCCTACGCTCAGATACCTCATTGAAAAGGGCGCACGCGTGATCCTGTGCAGTCACTTGGGCCGTCCAAAGGGCAAGCGTACGCCGGATGAAAGCCTTGCTCCTGTAGCTCCCGCACTCAGCGAATTGATCGGCCGCCCCGTTGCCTTTGCCGGTGATTGCGTGGGTAGGGAAGCTAAGGAACTCGCCATGTCCATGGGCGATGGCGATGTGCTGCTGCTGGAGAACACCCGTTTCCACGCTGGTGAAGAAGAGAACGACGCGAAGCTGGCAAAGGGTATGGCCGATCTGGCTGAGATCTTCGTCAATGATGCCTTCGGTTCCGCCCATCGCGGCCATTCGTCCACCGCTGGTGTCGCCGCTTATCTGCCCGCCGTTTCCGGCCTCCTCATGGAGAAGGAACTCGCCTACCTGCACGACGAACTGGAAGCTCCTGAGCGCCCCTTCGTGGTCATCCTCGGCGGAGCCAAGGTGAACGACAAGATCGCCGTCATCAACCGCCTGCTCGAAAAGGCCGATACCATCATCATTGGCGGCGGCATGGCTTACACCTTCCGCAAGCTGGTGGAAGGCATCACCCTGGGCAAAAGCTTGTACAAGCCCGAGTGGGAACCCATCGCCCAGGCCGCTCTCGACAAGGCCAAGGAGCGCGGCGTGAAGATCCTCCTGCCCATTGATGCACTCATCACCGACTCCTTCGATTTCGGTGCCAAGACCGTCGGCGAAACCAAATTCACCGAAGTGAACGGCAACATCCCGGATGGCTGGGAAGGTGTCGATATCGGACCTGAATCCGTGAAGCTTTTCGCTGAAGAGATCGCCAAGGCCAAGACCGTCATTTGGAACGGCCCCATGG
>JAQGPI010000294.1 GCA_028293175.1 Verrucomicrobiaceae bacterium
CTCCGTCGTACCCGGCAAGCGCGTGGGCGCGATCACCGGCCACTCCTCGCTCGCCGTGCTGGAGTCCCTGTATGGCAAAGCTAACATCGCGCCCAAGATGCATCCCCTGCCCTCGGGCGATACTCAGGCGGGTGTGCGCGTGTTTGGCGGTACGGATCATCAGCTTGACCTCCTTTGGGATGAAGGTGCGCGCGGCAAGCGCATCACCGAAGTGCGCATCGTGGGCAGTGCCTGGACACTAGACAACGGCTTGAAGACGGGGCTCACCGTAGCCGAAGTGGAAACGCTCATCGGCAAGCCCGTGAAACCCACCGCGCCGGATGGCGAAAAGGGCAGCATTGCCATCATCGACAGCACCGTTCCCGGTGCCGAATTTGGCGTAGTAGTGGTCACACCGCCTCCTACTCCAGCAGCCGCAGACCCTTCCAAGCGCACGCCAACCAAGGCCAAGAAAGCCAAACCCGCGCCCAAACCCAAGGCTGCGCCCAAACCCAAGGCTGCTCCGCCCCCGCCACCTGAGCCTCCCAGCGCCAACCCGAATGCGAAGGTGGCCAAGATCGTCATCTGGTTTCGGTAGCGGGGTTGTTGGTTTCCTGGGAGGATGAGGCCACCGGAGTCCGCTTTGAAGCCACATAGGAAAGGGCTGGCACTACCCCAAGCCAAAAAACACCGACCACCATCAGCAAAGGGACGACCCAGCGTTCCCTGTAACCAAGAGCAAACCGAGCGACCAACATCAGCACTATGCCCACCAGAGCGGCCGCGATACCCAGCATCGTCGTGATGAGCACTTCGCCAATGGGCTGCGCCAACGCACTCGGGTCACCAATGCCCGAGTCACTCATGGCATGGAAAGCACGAATCATCCCTACCACCGTCATCATCATGCCGATGAGCGGACCCAGTTGCAGTAGCGCGCCGATCTTGGCCAGCCTTGAGCCAGTGTTGCTTACCTTGGGTGGTGGTGTGAGTTCAGTCATCATGAGTCACTCGTTTACGCCCCCGCCAATGCCGACCCCCGCGTGAGCAGTTCCAGAAAGCGCTCTTCAAACGGCTCATCCGCGCGCGCCTGGATGAAGTCGATCTGCCGCGACGCACAGGCGCGGTCGAGATTGTCCACAAAGGCATCATAGGCCTCCGTGTGGCGCTGCACCTCCTTCTTGGTGATCCAAAAGCGACGCCGCTCGCCCGTCTCCACGTCCGCTAGCTCGACCTCGCCTTCGATGGCCGGTTCGCGTTCCGCCGGGTGCATCACTTGCAGGAAATGGCTTTCACCCGGCCATGCCGAGGCCTGGCTCACCGCTTCCACGGCGGTATCCACATCCCGCCCGTAGAAATCCGAGATCACGAAGATCACCCCGAACCGCTGGCGGCTGGGGCGGAATTCCTCAAAGCACTTCACTAGGTCCGTGAGCCCGCCGAAGCTGAAGCGCAGCACCGCCTGGATCACCTTCTCGATGTTGCCTTGCCCACGCAGGGGCGGCAGCTCCACCTTGATGCCGTCATTCATCGAATACAGGCTCACCCGCTGTTGACCGCTCAGTCCCAAATAAGCCAGCGCCACGGCAAACCGCAGTGCCTGCCGCCGCTTCTCGCTGTGCGGCGTGGCCATCGACCCGCTGGTATCCACCAGGATGTGCAGGTTCAACTCCTGCGTCTCTTCGTAAAGACGGACGAACAGCTTGTCGAGCCGCGCATACAGCCGCCAGTCGATGCCCCGGTAATCCTCGCCCGGCGTGTAGTGCCGGTAGTCCTTGAATTCGCGCGTGAACCCCGTCGCCGAGGTCGATTGCGAACCCCGCCGCATCAACTGCCGCCGTTTGCGCAACCGCAGCGCCAGCAACCGCAGCCGGTCCAGAAAGGCGGCATCGAAGAGGTCTTCGCGTTCTAGGGGTTCAGCCATAAGGGAGTGCGAATTTCTGGTTTGATCCAGTCGGATTCAGTCGGATTCGGTCGGATTTTAGGGCTGCGAGGTGGAGAAAACGCCCGTCCAAAAAAGCGGCGTTCCAGGTTCATGGAAGGACAAATGCACTGGGAGGTTGCGGTCGTGTGTTGCGCCACATGCGCCATGTTCCAAATGTGGATGAGATTTGCCAGGCAAATCCCCAAAACTCAATCGTTCCAGCATGGATGAGCCAAGAGCCTTCAGCCATGTTCTGATCGGTAAATGCTCCTTTGTACTCTATTGGGAGATGAGGAGGCTCGACATCTTCTGGAACATCCACCCCTTGATCGCGGAGCATTTCGCCTATCGTCTGAAGCTGACCTTTGTAACTCACCCGGCATACCGGATACCGCTTTTCCATTTTCAGTCTCCCACACAACAACCGCCCTGACACCTCGCCTTCTTCAAGCATCCCTTTTGCAGGATCGTTTTGCACGGTTCCGCAAAACTTGCCGAACCACCCCTTGTTGAGCATCAAGGTAAATCCCACAGCTCCTAGAGCCTCTTCGTCCGGTGTAGAGTAACGGTACTCACCGGTCCAAGCGCCTGAGATGTCGAGTTTCGTGGCCATGAGGCAAGGGGTGTTAACTTACGGTGCTGCGAGCGCGAATTTCCGTTTGGCATGATGCGAGGGACCGTTCCGCCCCTCACCCCAACCCTCTCCCGCAGGGAGCGGGAGTTTGCGCCGGGCTTCTCAAAAAAAACTAGAGGCTTGCATGGTGGTGGGACGGTCGTCCTCTAGCGGCGGGCTGCGAAGCCGCGAAGCGAAAGGATAAAGAAGTGAGGGGCGGAACGGCCCTGAGCCTAATAAAAGGGGAACCGCGAATGGACGCAAATCCTGCCAACTGAGCAGATCAGTGATAACGCGCCCAAAGATACGGCAACCGAGCCTCCCAAGCAATCATCATCGATCCCTCTTTACACCAACATTTCCCTCACTTCGCCATCTGCGCCGGCGTCTTCACCTGCCCCAGCACCTTGTCGATAATATCATCCACCTTCACCTGCGCGGCCTCGCCTTCGAAATTGAGGATCACGCGGTGGCGCATGGCTACTTTGGCCACGCGGATGATGTCATCCGTGGCCACGCTGGTGCCGCCGCGCACGGCGCACCACACGCGGGCGCCGCGGACCAGCGATTGCAGACCGCGGGGGCTGCTGCCGTAGGAAACGTAGCGCTTCACCTCGGGCACCGCATCCGGCTGCTCGGGATGAGTGGCCAGCACCAGTCGCGCGGCATAGGTCGCCACGGGATCGGGCACCGGCAGTTCGGCAAGCGAATGCTGCAAGCCGAGCAACTGCTCACCACCCATGACGGAGGTGAGCTTTGGTTCGGTAAACCCCGTGGTGCGCTTCGATATCTCCACCAGCGAGGCCAGATCCGGGAACGGCACCTTGATCTTGAACATGAAGCGGTCGAGCTGCGCCTCCGGCAGCGGATA
>JAQGPI010000321.1 GCA_028293175.1 Verrucomicrobiaceae bacterium
TTAAAATGGGTGTCGGCAGTTCCACCATGAATGCAGGTGCCTCAGTCGTGGCGGTGGGTTTTGAAGGCGGTCAGTTGGTGCTGGCGCCTACCGCTACCTCCACGGCGCGTGCCTTGGCTCCGATTGATGACACCGATTTCAAGGCGGTGGTCGAGGCGGGTTATGTCGAATGGAAGGCCGCTCGCACGGAGATGGCGCGTCGCAATTTCCTAGCTACCAAGGCTCGCCGCGATTCGCCCGACGCCGCGCCAGTGGCCGCTGGCTCTGTTGATGCAGGCGGCAAGCCCGTCCGCGGTAACAACGGCGCCTTCCCTGTGCTGGTGGCCAGCCTCACAAGCGGCGATGTCACTGAACTGAAGCTCGCCAACATTCATCACTGGGACGATCCGCAGCCGACGATGCTCGAAGGCAAGGCCGCCTGGAGTATCAAAGTGCAGGCCGATGTAGAAACCGTGTTCGGCCTGCAACCCGTGGAGGTGCAGGCGCTGGTGCGGGATGGCCGGGTGAAAGGCTGGTTCTACACAGGATCGGGCGAGCCGGTGCCATGAGGAGCTGAGAGTCTTTGCTGAGAGCTGAGAGCCTGATCTGGACAAGGTCGGGCTTTTCATTTTACGCCGGTGCCGCCGTAACTCACCGCTCCGCCGTTTTCCTGCTTGCGGCGGGGGGGATCGCCACGAATAATCCCGGCCCCATTTCCAGCGTGCTGGAATCCCGTTAATGATGAGTACCGCGACCCACAAGCAGGATGAAGTGTCCTTCGAGGAAGCCATGGAACGACTCGAGGAAATCGTGTCGTCCATGGAGGGGGAGCGCTTGCCATTGGAGGAAATGGTCCAGAGCTACGAAGAAGGGGCCAAGCTGCTCCGCGTATGCCGCGAGCGCATTGAAGTGGCCCGCCTACGGGTGGAGCTCATCACCGCCAATCTCGACGGCAGCCCCAAGGCTAGCCTCACGCCTTTTGATCCCGCCTCCGACGAGGCTGCGGATCCCTCACCGTCCACGACCGAAACCGCTCCGAAGCAGCGCCCAGCCTCCCAGGCACCTTCGCGCCGCAAGCCCAACACCGATGATGACGAAGACATCCGACTCTTCTAACGCTGCCTCTTTGCCTGACATCCACCTTCCATCCGACGTCAAACGGCTGGCCGTGGATCAACTGCCCGCCCTCGCGGCGAAGATTCGACACACGTTGATCGAAACGCTGAGCGAAACCGGCGGCCATCTGGGCCCCAATCTCGGCGTCGTGGAACTGACGCTAGCCATGCACCGCGTGTTCGACACGCCCAAGGACAAGTTCGTCTGGGACGTGGCGCATCAGGCCTATGTGCACAAGATGCTCACCGGCCGCTGGGACCGCATTCACACCATCAGGCAGTATGAAGGCTTGAATGGCTTCGCACTGCGCACGGAAAGCGAGCACGATTGCTATGGTGCCGGCCACGCTGGCACCGCCCTCTCCGCGGCTCTCGGCATGGCTGCCGCCCGGGACCTCAAAGGCACCGATGAACACGTTGTTTGCGTGGCTGGTGACGCCGCCTTCACCTGCGGCCCCACCTTTGAAGCGCTGAACAACATTTCCAGCCACACCAAGAAGCTTATCGTGGTGCTCAACGACAACGAGTGGTCCATCGACCGCAACGTCGGTGCCATCGCGAAGTATTTCAATCATGTGGCCACGCATCCGGCCTACGCCTCGCTGCATCAGCAGGCGGCGGAGTTCGTCGAGAAGCTCGGCGGCAAGGCCATCCGCCATTTCGCGGGCAAGGTGGAAGAAAGTGCCAAGGGTCTTGTCCTGGCCGCTGCCAAGCAGCCTGCGCCTACCTCCTCAATGATCTTCGAGGAGTTCGGCCTGCGCTACTACGGCCCTATCGACGGCCATGACTTGCCGTTGCTGGTGAAGACTTTTGAGTTCCTGAAGAACAGCAAAGAGCCCGTGCTCCTGCACATCATCACGGAGAAGGGCCGGGGTTATAAGCCCGCCCTCGAAGATCCGGGCAAATTCCACGGCCTGGGCAAGTACAACATCGAGACCGGCGAAGTGGCCGCCACGGGCACGCCTACTTACTCGCAAATCTACGCCCGCAGCGTGGTGGATTTCGCCAAGGCTGATCCCAAGATCGTTGCCATCACCGCTGCTATGCCCGGGGGCACCGGTCTCAGTGTCTTCAAGAAAGAACTGCCCGGGCGCTACTACGATGTCGGCATCGCCGAAGAGCACGCCGCCCTGTTTGCCTGCGGGATGGCCACCCAGGGCCTGCGCCCTTTCCTCACCATTTACTCCACCTTCATGCAGCGGGCGATCGACATGATCATCCATGACATGGCGATCCAGAACCTGCCGGTGCGCCTATGCATGGACCGTGGCGGCCTCAGCGGTGATGACGGCCCCACGCACCACGGTTTGTTCGATATCGCCTACCTCCGCGGTATCCCAGGCATCGTGCACATGCAGCCGAAGGATGAAGATGAGTTTGTGGACATGCTGTGGACCATGGTGAACTACGACAAGGGTCCCATCGCCATCCGTTACCCGCGCGGCAGCGGCCCCGGCGTGAGGCCCAAGGACAAGCCCGTGCTCATGGAAATCGGCAAGGCCGAAGTCCTGGCTGATGGCACCGATGTCGCCCTCATCGCCCTCGGAGCCATGATGGAAGTCGCCGAAGGTGCCAAGAAACAACTCGAAGCCCAGGGTCTCAGCGTCGCCCTCATCAATCCCCGCTGGATCAAGCCTCTCGACACCTCATGCATTGAGGAATATGCGAAGAAAGTGAAGGTCGTCTGCACGCTGGAAGACCACGTGCTCATGAACGGCTTCGGCTGCTCGGTGATGGAACACCTTTCCACCGTCGGCATCACCACCCCGATCACGAGAATCGGCTGGCCCGACCAGTTCGTTGAACACGGCACCCCGGCGATCCTGCGCCAGAAACACGGCCTCACGGTGGAAAATACCGTGGCGCAGGTGCTGAAGAAGCTGGGGAGGTAGCCCCGGCCATCATCCATCTTGTGGAGGCACCCGCTGGCGCTATGCTGGCGGGCATGGAGGCAGCCCAAGTCCAGTCCGCGTTGCAGCTTATCGAATCGGAGAGCGACTTGAACTCGCGGGCTTTGCTGCTTGCGGCGTTAGTTTCTGAATTGTTCCGCGAGCAGGGATTCGAGCCTGTGATCGTAGGCGGATCAGCAATCGAGTTCTATACGGATGGAGCTTACATGTCGGGCGATACCGACATCTGCTGGTCGGGAAGCCGCAATCCTACTCCCGCTGAACGTGGCGAAATCATGAGCCACATTCCTGGCAGCAAACGTAAAGGCACGCGCTCATGGGCAATTGCAGGCCTTTGGGTGGATTTGCTGGGAGAGCTCTCTAGCTACGGAAAGAGTTCCCATTTTTCGATGCGAACGCCGCTAGGCCAAGTGGTGCTCCTCACGGTGGAGGAGCTGCTCGCTGAACGAGTTTTCGCCGCTCGCAAATGGACAGGTTTTAATGCCGATGACGAACAGTGCGCCCGAAAGCTGCTGGCATGTGTTCTCGGGCAGGGCCTTCCCTGTGATTGGGCCGAAGCCCGTCGCATTGCTGCTTTGCCCGCCTATCGGTGCGCGGATGAACTTGAAGACATGCGCCGCGAGGTCGAGACGGAACTGGCATCTGACGGGTAGCCAGTTATATTTATCACCTGTCATGCCGGACACCACTTTACCGATTCCACCCGAACGCTGCTACACCTGGGAGCAGTGGCAGGCGGGTCGTGCCGAGCGTCGGCGGCTGGGCAATCTGGTGGCTCCGGCTATTATGAGACGAAAGGAAAGCAGTTCAGATGCACGGTTGAAAGCCACTTTCAACGGCGAGCGCGGGCCGGAGTTTAACAAGCCGTTTGACCGTTAGGTTTATGCTTTCGCCGCCATCCGGCCTGCAGCCTGCCCCGTGGCGAGGCAGGTGCCCATGACTCGCACGGAGGCCAGGGCTTCGTGGTCGGCGGAGAGGCAGCGACCGGCGAAGAAGAGCCTGGGGACAGCTGCGTTGCGCAGGCAGCGGGCGGGGATGCCGGCGGGTTCGGGCTGGTCAAAGTAGCGGAACTTGGGGCCTCGCGCGGTTTCACGCATTTCCAAGGGCCAGCCGGCGAGGGCGACTTCGTCTCCGAAGCGGCGGCTGGACAGGATGTCCGCGGCGGTGAGAATGTGGTCGCCGAGCCAGCGAGCGGATTCGCGGATACCGGCGTGGACGGGAAGGATCGGATCTTCGCTGGTGGCGAAGGCGGGGTGCTGATCGCGGAGGAAGCGGGCGATGGCCTGGGTCGTGTCTTTTCCTTCTTGTTCCAAGGCGGTGACTTTGGCGGGGTCCAGCGGGTCCCAATCGGCGCCACCCGCTTCCAGGTCCATGGAAATAAAGACTTCGCCAGCCTGCGGTGAGGAGCGGAGGCTGGCTCCCAAGGCTGCTTTGGCCAAGGTGCCTGCTTTCACGGCGCGTACTAGCAAGGCAGCAACTTGTAGGCGGGTGGAGGCATCAAGAGTGCCTGTGACGCCGCGAATGGCGAATACATACGCAGGGCGGTAAAGGCGGTCGCCGGAGGCGGTTCGCCAGAGATCCGAGCCCAGGCAGCGGGCGATGGCGGCATCACCGGTGGTATCGACGACGGCGCGGGCGGTGACGGTTTCGTCGTTGATGGTGAGCTGCCACGCATCATCTTGGCGCTGGACAGCAGCGAGGGAGGCGTTGGTTTGGACCGTGAGCAGTGGTTCCTGCTGGCAGAGATCGAGGGCAAGCTGCGCGAGGGCGGCGGGCTCATGGCGCAGGACGTACACGCGGCCCATGAGGTCGGGTTCCGTCTGGCCGCTCATCTTCATCAGTCGCTGGCCGATCTCGATGGGGATGCCGGGATTGAGCCAGCGTGGGCCTTGTGAGACATTGGGATGGAACAGGCCGCAGAAAGTGTGCACCAGAGCATTCGAGCCCGCGCCGCCGAGCTGAGCATGGCGTTCGATCAGCAGCGTGCGCGCGCCGTGTCGCGAGGCGCTGAGAGCTGCCGCCAGCCCGGCGCTGCCGCCGCCTGCGACGATCACATCGTAGGCGCTCATTCAACATTAGGCCTGCGTTTGCGACGTCGGAGACGCAGACGGTTTCCGTCCTCTTGCGAGGGGGCAGCGCCTGTCGATCCAGGCGAATTCGCGGTCCCCATAGCGCGCCATCCAGCGATGACTCCGAAAGCGATTGAAACCGCGCACAAAGCCAGCCCCGCCGGGTGCAGCTTGGGGGTGTGGGAGAGCAGGCGAAACAGCAGCGCCGCAACGCTGCTGAGCACCAGTGCCGTTGCATTCACCGCACGAAACCGCAGCCATACCCCCGCCACTAATGCTAGTGCCGCTCCGCCGAGGCATAGCAGGCCGAGGATCAGTTCCACCACCTCACGCGAGTGAGCCATGAGGGATGCTGGTATGAGCAGAAGCATCCTCATTGCGGCCGACGGTTAATAGCTTTTGGCGAAGATCACGCGGCGCGTGCTAGGCTTGCCAGTGAGGAAGCAAGTGCCTTCCTCGGCGTACTCATCGCCCAGCGGGATGCAGCGGATGGTGGTCTTGAATTCCTTGCTCAGGTGGTCCTCGTCATCGGCACTGCCAGCCCAGTGCATGAGGGCGAAGCCGCCGCTGATGCCCTTGTCGTCTTCCTTGGCGCTGAAGAAGGCCTTGAATTCGTCCATAGAATTGAGCTTCTTGGTATTGGCATCGCGCAGGGCGATAGCACGCTCCAGGAGGGTGGCCTGGGATTGGGTGAGGATGTTGGAGACGTTCTGGATGAAG
>JAQGPI010000673.1 GCA_028293175.1 Verrucomicrobiaceae bacterium
GGGTCGCAGGGCCGAATGGCAGCGCGGGGCCTTCTTTGCCGGGCAATCCGGTGCCTAGGCCACCGACTTCAGTGACACCGCCGTCTTCCTTGCAAACGCCAGCCCGAGTGCCTCCGGCCAAAGTACAGGGCGGTGCTCAGCCTTCGGCGACCTCGCCAGGGACGGGACCGGCTCCCTCAGCGCCAAAATGACGCTTTTCGTCGTGACGTCGGGAAATAGGATGACATTTCTGTCATAGCGAATTTTGTTAGGCGCGGTTGCAGGGCCCCAACTTTTTTCGGTCGGCTTCTTTTCGTCGAAATTTCGGCGGATAAAAAAGAGCCTCTTACCTGGGGAGAAGGGCGGCCCAGGGGGTCAAGTGGGGTATTCACCTTACGCACGGTCTTCTTCAGCGTTTCGAAGCAGCCATCGTATGAATACTAAACTCATCGCAGCACAAGTCATGGCCCTCATCATCGGCCTTTCCGCCCAAGCTCAATCCACCTCCACCGGAGACACCGCAGGCAAGAGCGGCAAAACGCCTCCAGGACAGGCTAAGAAGCATGGTGATTCTGAAGGCAAGGGCAGCAGCAGCTCGGATAGCAACCGTAGCAGCGCCTCGGGCTCCAGCACCACTTCTGGTACTGGCGGTTCGGGCTCAGGCAGCAGCACCGGCACCGGTGGCTCAGGCACCGGCGGCGCTGGCACCAGCACCACCACTGGCGGCGCTACCACTGGGGGCAATGCCACCAGCGGCAACGCCACGGGCGGCAGCACCACAGGCAGCAGCATCAACTCGGGCGACAAGTCCAAGATCATGCCGCATGCCACGGTGAATGGCAGCACCACTGGTGGCAACACCAGCAGCGGATCGGCCACCGGCGGCAGCGCCACAGGCGGCACGACCACTGGCGGAGCAGGCACTGGCGGTTCCGGCACTGGTGGCTCGGGCACTGGCGGCACCGCAACGGGTACCGGCGGCAGCGGCAGCGGCACCAGCACCGGCAGCGGCACTGGCACCTCGGGCAGCGGCAGCGGCACCACGAGCGGCAGCGGCACTGGAACCTCCAGCGGCACTGGTACCTCCAGCGGCACACAGAACAAGTAGGAGCGCATTCGCGTCCCATCCCCGGCACGTCTGGCCACTCGCCTTGGCCCGCTGCTTTGAATTCCGTCCCTTGCGGTGATCCCGCAGGGGACGTTTTGTTTTGTGAGTTGCCAGCTTCTACCGTCGGCGCAAAATGGAAGCCTAAACTTCTCCCGCAACATCCTATGCAGAGAATCACAGTGGATGAAGCCCTCCAACTATCGGCCTCCGTATGCACCGCGCACGACCCGCTCCAGGATTCCATTAATCCGGCTTTTCCGTTTCGCGGAATCTTTTTCCCGACTGATGGTTGTTCTCTTTTTCCTCAGCAATGGAAATCCGTGTTCGCGGCGACCTTGAAACTGGGGCGGCCCGGAATTGTGGTACTCCCGACAGAATTACCAGTGGAAGAGTGGGACAGTGTTGGATGCTGGTTGCTCGAAGATGAAGCCAGCTATTTTCAGTTACAAAAACACGGAATTTTTGCTTTGCAAAACACAATCATTGACCGCGAATCAACGTGGGTCATTGAGTTATCTGACGAGTATCACGCGCTAATTGGTAGTACTTTTGAATTCGGAAGGGAGTTAGCTAATCACTACCAGTTGCTGAGTAGTGAGTGTCAAAATTTCATACAGAGCTTGCCACGCAGGAAATCATCCGGTGATGAAGCTGATTGGGCAGCAATTTTAGCAGCCAAAGTCGCCGAACTCGCGTGCGGGGTGGCGGTCTCTAACGAGGCTTAACATGTTTTTCAAACTGATATTCTTGCCTGTAACTTTGTTTTCCGTTAAGGCCTATCAAGGGGCGTCAACGCCCATTCAAGATGACCAAAGAAGAACTACTGGTAGCTTGTGACAAGTCGATACTGACTGGCAAAGTCAGAGAGACCATGGCGGTAATCACGGCCTATCTTAGTTCGTGCGCGGAAGTTTCGATCCAGATGTCAGGTAACTGGCTGCCCGCCAGCCATTTCACACACATTTACGAACGCCGGTTGAAAAGTTCTTCAAAACAGGAGAACAAGAACCAATGCCTTAGCGAATGCGTACAAACGCTCCGAGCCATGCCGCCAGACACCCCAATTCGAATGGTTATGACCACCACCCCAAGATCTTTGGCTGGTTCCTTAACCAGCCGCTCCTCATCTCTGCGCGTCTTGGCCTGGGTATCTTGGTCGCGGCGAAGGCGGTCTCTCTGGCCGTGCCCTTGCTGGTTGGGGAAACCTGTGGCAAATGGACCGAGCCCTAGCGCCCTGCCATAGCCTTCGTGATGTCTACTCCAATGTGCGCAGCCTGCGGGCTGTGCACACCGTTCAACAGCCCTTGAGGTAGTTACCTTTGGAAGGAGCCGGTTCCACGACAAGCGCGTTCTGCGAATGCAACATGGCTCTCAGCCATCCTCGCGCTGTTTGAAGATGATGTCGGGCCTGCAAGCATTTGAGGAGGTGGCGGTCCCTTATCCTGATTCGGCTAAAGCCGAAGCCACTTTCTTTGTGTCGGACACTGCATCATTTTGTCATGCAAAGAAGCGCATGAGGGGCAAGGATGGGCCTGCCACTTCCCTCCCGATTCGGCTGAAGCCGAAGCCACTTTCTCTCGCCCCTGCCAAAGCACAACGCCCGTGCGATGACTCACACGGGCGTTGCGGTGGATGGATGGACCGGAGCCTGCCTTACTGATTGGACTCGAAGATCACGAGACCAGAGAGGATGGGCGAGGTGGCGGTGGTGGTGACGGGCGCGGTGCTGGAGGGGCGCTTAGGCAGCAGGAAGTAGCCGTAGCCGACGCCATCGTACACATCCGGGGTAAGCGTCTTCGGCACGATCACGCCCTGGTAGGCGACCCTGCGGGCGAAGGGCTTGCCGCCGAGGGCATCAGGATCGGTGAGGGTGAAGAAGCCGCTGAAGCCGCCCGTGGCGTTGTTGATGACGAGGGTGGTGGCGTCGGGGTTGTTGGCACCCGTAGGCAGCACGACCACGGCGGGGGTCGCGGCCTTGAACGGCTTCACCTGCACACCGTTGGTGCCGGTGAGGCTTGGTGAAGGACTGGTGGTGCTGGTGACGAGGCCACCGCTGAACTCAAGATTGGCGTTCACTGGGTCGCCGTTGGCGGTGGTATCCACCAGATTCATCACCACCTGGGGACCAGTGGCGGGATTGGCGGTGGCTGGATAGTACTTGCCACCATCAACGCCGAGGTTGAGCGGAGCAGCGGGCCAGCCGAGCAGGAAGGTGCGGCCGGTGGTCTGCTTTGGATGGCTCCAGGTGAGGGCACCGGTGACCTTCTGCACAGCGAGGGCGGCAGGCGAGGTATCGAGATCCACCTTCAGCACACCGCAGAAGGTGCCGGGGATGGTGTACAGGGACTGGTACACGAGGGTCTCGCCATTGGGGCCGAAGATGCCAGCGGTGGTGAAGGCCATGCCATCGGCAGTCTTGCCAGCGGCGGTGACGGCACCAGTGCCGAGAACGGCGGGGGTGATGCTGCCGAAGGAGGAGCCTTCAGGCTCGCTGCCATCGGTGGCGGGGCCGCCGATCTTGTCCGCAATGAAGTTGTGGATGACGGTGACGGCGGCCGGCACCTTGGAGGCCGCAGTCCACTGATTGCGCCAGCCATTGAGCGGAGTGGAGCCCTTGGCATCGGTGACGGTGCCAGTGATGGTGTTGTCCGGATTCAGCGTGAAGTTGAACACGAGCGAGGACTTGCCAACGCCACGGGCGATAGTGAAGGTGCCCTGCGGATCATGCGGCGCGGGATTGTCCGAGGCGGTGGTAACCAGTTTGCCAGTGAAGGGATACAGGGTGGGCCCCACGAAGACCTTGCCGCTGAAGGTGGCGGCGGCGGTGGTGGTGAGATCCAGACGGGCACCGAGGCCGAGGGTGCCATAGGCGAGCTTGGTGCCAGCATCAACGGCGGAGGATTGTGAGCGGTCCACGAGGCCGATGAAGGTACCCAGAGCGGTCGGTTCCAGCGGATCAATGCCCAGGGCGAAGCCGATGGTGGTGACGCCAGCGGGGTTGGTGGCCTTGACGATGACCTGCTTGTCCACCGTGGTGGCGGCGGTGGGGATGCCGCTGATCACGCCGGTCTTGGCATTGATGGTGAGGCCCGCAGGCTGGCCCGTCATGGTGTAGCTGATGGGGGTCTTGGGGCTGAGCGGATCGGAACTGCTAGGCCGTGGCAGGGTGAAGGAATAAAGCGCACCCACCTTGCCGCGCGGAGCGGTGGTGACCGGCGGCTGGATGTCCGGCAGTTCGGCGGTCTTGACGTGGAAGACGCCAGTGTCCAGGGCCAGGCCGGTGTTATGGCCGACGCCGGTCTGGGAGACGTTGCAATGGTAGTCGCCTTCATTCACGCCGGGGCTCACGACTTTGATGGTGAGCTTGGCACCGGCGACGGTGTAGCTGGTACCGCTGAACAAAGGAGTGGAGCCGAGGTACCACTGATAGACGAGACCGTTGCCAGCGGCGACGGCGGTGAGGATGGTAGGGCCGCCGGACTTCACCAGCACAAGCTGGTCGCTCTGGTTAACCACGGAGATTTCAGCGGTGCCAAGCGGAGCAGCCAGGGCCTTGGTCTTGTTGTTCGTGGTATCGGTGCCCGCAGGATTAACGGCTTTCACCACATAGGTGCCAGCATTGGTCACAGTGGCGGCGGCGATGTTGTAATCAGCGGCGATGGCACCGGGGACGACAATGCCGTTCTTCAACCAGGAGATGGTGGGGAAGGAGCCGGTGACTTCGGTGTGCAGGCTGATGGCCTGGCCGAGGCCTACCATCTGGTGCTGCGTTTCAGGGTTGAAGTCCACGCTCGGGGGCACGGTATCGGTGATGGTGAGGACGAACTCCCTCGGATCGAGCACATCGCCGGGCTGCGGGGTGGTGAGCGGCTTGCCGAGGGAGGTGACGAAGTTGTCGACATCGGGGTGGGCGGGATCGGGGTTGCCGAGACGGATCTTGAGGTGTTCCGGATTGAGCTCCTTCACGGCATCGCTCTTCAGGGTGATGGCGATGTTGCGGGTGATGGTGCCTTCCGCGATTTCCGCAGGGGTGATGCTGCTGAGGAGCAGCTTCAGCGGCGAGGCTGCGGCGGTGTAATCGGTGGTGAGCGTGGCTGGGCTGTTGAGGCCGGTGCTGCTGACGGTGTACCTCAGGTACAGATCCGTGGAGGGGATCTGAGTGAAGAAGACAGGCACATTCACCACACCGGCGCGTTCATCGACCGTCATTTCCGAGACCACGAAGAAGGCGGCAGGGCGCACGGTGGTAAGAGGATCGCTGGTGAGGATGGTACCGCCCGTGCCCACAGCAGTGAGGCGGCCGTTGTTTTCATTCCAGGCGATGTCCTTCAGGTCCTGGCTGGTGCCTGAATTCAGCAACGTCCAGGTCACGCCATTGGCGGAGGAGCCGAGGATGACGCCGCCCGCGCCCACGGCATAGCCGCCGGTGGGGGTCCAGACCACATCATTGAGATTGTTGGAGATCGAGACGGCCTGCTTGGTGAAGACGCCGCCATCGGGTGAGGTGAGGATGGTTCCGCCCGCGCCGACCACGATGAACTGCGAGCCTGTCCAGGTGATGCCGGTGAGATCAGGCAGGCCACCGGGATTGAGGTCTTCCCAGAAGACGCCATCGGGGGAGCTGAGGACCGTGCCGTTGTTGCCCACGGCGAGGAACAGCGAGCCGTTGTAGGCAATGGACTGGAGAGTATTGGTGCTGCCGGAGCTGATGGGGGTCCAGGCCACGGTGCTGGTCGTGTCGTTCACCGTGCCGAGCAGGATGGTGCCGCTTTCACCCACGGCGTAGTAGGCACCCTTGGCAAAGATGATGCCATTGAGGTTGACCGAAACCGAGGTGGAGCTGGTGGCAGCCCAGGTAAGGCCAGCCTGCGAGATCGCAGCAAGACCGCCATCGCCCACAGCCACGAGCTGGCCGGTGGAACGGCTGGCCGCCGCATTCATGTGCGAGTTGGCGAGACCGCCGGTCATGGTGCCGAAGGTGAACGAATCGGAGACCGAAGAGCCGAAGATGCCCTTGTAACCCAGGGTGACGAAGCGTGCGCCATTGAAGGCGACGCCGCTGAATTCGCTGGTGGGAACGGCGTTCGCCACGTTGACATTAGGCGCGCCGGTGCGGGTCCAGCCGTTGGCACTGCTGGAAGGATGGGTGATGAAGGTACCGGCGGCACCGGTCATGAGGGAGACGTTGCCGCTGCCCTGTGAAAGGCCCGCGAGCAGATCCTCGGAGGTGCCGGTGGTGGACATGGCGGCCCAGGTGGGGCCGTTGCCGGTGAAGGTGTAGATTACGCCCCCGAGGCCACCAGCGATGAAGCGGTTGTTGGCGGATTCCACATGCAGGGAACGCAGGTTCGGCGTGCCGGTGATGACGCCGGGGGTCCAGGTAACCGCATCAAGCGAGGTGAGGAACACACCGCTGTCGCCCACGGCCATGAAGATGCCATTGGGGGAGCCAGCCTTGAAGGCAACGGCGCGGAGGCTGAGCGGGGTGCCAGTAACACCGGCAGCCCAGCTGAGGCCGTCCACCGAGGTAGTGACGACGCCGTTCATGCCGACGGCAACGAAGAGGCCATTGGCAAAGGTGACGGAAGTAAGATCCCTGTTCACGCCCGAGTCATGATAGGTCCAGCTTTCACCGGTAACAGAGCTGAAGAGCACCCCGCCCTCACCCACCGAGACAAACTTGGCTGCGGCAGCCGACCAGACCACGCTTTGCAGCTTCTTCTCGCCGCTGGCAGTGTGATAGGTCCAGCTAAGGCCGTCGGGTGAGGTAAGAATCAGCCCTTCATCGCCGACGGCGACGAACTGGGCAGGAAGGGCACCAACGGCAGGGCGCACCGCGACGGAATGGAGATCCGTGGTAAGGCCGAGCAAGATGGGCTTCCAGGTGGTGCCGTTGTCCAGCGACTGGAGAATTCTGCCGCCGGAGCCGACTGCCACGGTGGTGAAGACGGCGACCGGAGAGGTGGCGGTAGTGCCTGCGGCGAGGCCCTGCATGCGCTCATTGGTCGGCGCGGGATTGCGCAGCACCCACCGTGAGCCTGCGGCGCTGGCGCTGTCGTTGTCATCAATGGTGAGCGTGAAGCTGCCCGGGCTGCCCTTGAGCCTTGCGTTGTTCTGGAGCGCGTTGGGCTGCGCCACAAAGGAGAGATTCACCGTTTCCGAGGACTCGGCCCGCGGGTCGTTATGCACAATGATGGTCACCTCGGCCGAGGTCTGGCCATTGTCGAAATGCACGACATGGGAGGTGGACGGAGCGATGGGGGCAGGCAGGATATCGTAATCCGCCTGGACGCCTCCAGAGCTTTCGGTAGCGGTGCCACCGGTCAGCAGCAGCGGGATGTCGAGGCTGTCGGCGACTGGCGTATCAAGCTGGATGGCCACCTTGATGACCACATCCGTGCCATCCGTTTCCGCCACCCGGGCGGAACGCACTGCGAAGCGTGCCACGGGAGGATCGCCGGCCGAGCGCTGGGAGAGCGCCAGTTTACCCTCGGTGTTGAAGAGGCTGGTATCCCAGAAGAACGATTCATCCACCAAGCTGGGCAGATCGAGCAGATCGACCAAGTTCAGGCTGGAAGGCAGGCCCCAGGTGATGAGGTCGTAAGAAAGGCTGGTCGAGGGGACGAAGTTGTTAGTCAGCCGCACGATCAAGCTGGCGGTGGAGTCCACGCTGAAGGTGCCGGCGATGGAGAGGAAGTCCGCATCAGAGCCGCCGATCTCGAAAGAGGCGAGGGAGCCCGGACCCATGTAAACATCACCCAGGAAGCTGAGCGCTCCGAGGCCGCCGCCTGTGGAAGGATTGCCAGGGGAAAGGGTCGCGCCACTGCCGATGGTGGTCTTGCCGCTGATGGTGCCGATGCCGCCCAGAGTGGAGCCGAAATTCTGCACCGTGACCTCGCCAGTGCCGGTGCCGGAGCCCGTGCCCACGTTGTTGTTCACCAGCAGAGTGCCGCTATTGACGGTGGTGCCGCCGCGATAGGTATTGCCACTGCTCAGGGTGACTGTGCCGGTGCCCAGCTTTTGCAGGCCCAGCTTGTCGCCGGTGAGATCGGCTTCAGAGAAGCTGCCACTGAAGACCACACCGCGAGCATCCAGCGAATCCGAGAGCAGGCGGATGTAGCGGGTGGTGGGGGCGTAGGAGGCGACAAGGGTGAGCGAGCCGACCGGTGAAGCACCGGTGGTGGGCAAATTGAGAACGAAGGTGTGGCCATCCTTGACGGAAACGACGGTGGCACCGTCTGGCATCTTGGGCCCGGTGATGAGCATGCCCACTGCGACCTGGGCTGTGCTGTCCACGGTCACTTCCAGCGGAGCGGCAGCGGTGGTGGAACCCCCTGTCAGGGTGATGGAGCCGTTTTGCAGCACCACATTGCCGGAGAAGGTGGCGGAGCCGCTGCCCATGGAGGAAGAACCGCCCAGGGAGATGGTGCCGCCGCCGCTAAGGCCGTTGATATCAATGTTATTGGTGATCGGACTGTCGTTGATCGGAGCAGAGTTAGCCAGCAGGGAGATGTTGGGGGTCAGCGCATCCTGCTTCCACAGGGTCGGCGTATAAATCGGCACCGCCGGAGTGAAGTTGTCGTCAAAGGTGACATTGACATTCGCTGCCAGGAAGAAGGTCTTGCCGGCGTCGGTACCGTTGGTGACGCTAACCTGCACGCCGTAAACCATTTCGGTGGGTTCATCGAATTCGGTGATGCGGTTCAGGCCGATGGCGTCGCCAAGACGGGCGGTGAGATTGATGCCAGTGGCGCTGGCGGTGACGGGCAGGCTGATAATGAAGGTCTGCGAATCAAGGATCGCATTCACCACGGCACCCGCAGGGATGACCGAGCCAAAGACCGGCGCGCCGATAGCCAG
>JAQGPI010000041.1 GCA_028293175.1 Verrucomicrobiaceae bacterium
TCATAAGCACTGCGGGTTGGGAGGTTTTAAAGCACTTTCCTTTGACAACCTTGGCGGGAATTTGATCAAAGGCGTGCCATTCTGACCGGACGCGCTTACTCTATATTCGTGACTCGTGGGCCCGGTGCGTCCTTTTTTCGGGCGGAGCGCTTGGCCAGAGGCGTCGTTCAGGCTCGCAAAAAGAGATGTATGTCAGGCATCAATGCGCCAATTCGGATCAACTTCTTGTTCTAAAGGAGAGGTCATTCCGGTAGCGAAACGCTGGGCGGCGGCGAAGGCCACCATACCCGCGTTGTCCGTGCAGAGAGAGGGCGGGGCGAGCAAAAGGCGCAGGCCATCCTTGGCGCAACGCTCGGCAAGCGCGGCGCGCAGACGCTTGTTGCAACTGACGCCCCCGGAGACGGCAATGGTCTTCAAGCCGAAGTGCCGGGCAGCGTGGGCGGTCTTTTCGACCAGGACGCTGACAACAGCCTCTAGCACCGAGGCGCAGACATCGGCGAGCACCTGCGGCTGGCTGAGATCCAGCTTGGGCAGCTCATAAAGCACGCTGGTCTTAAGACCACTGAAGCTGAAATCGAAGGGACTGCCAGCCAGGCGGCTGCGCGGAAAGTCATAGGCGGCCGGGTTGCCGGTGACAGCCTTCTTTTCGATCTCGGGGCCGCCGGGGTAGGGTAGTCCGAGCATGCGGGCGGTTTTATCTAGCGCCTCCCCTGCGGCGTCATCGCGCGTGCGCCCGAGAATTTCATAGCTGCCCACGCCATTGATTCTGACGAGCATCGTGTGACCACCACTGACGATGAGACCGAGGCCGGGCTCGACCTTGCCTAACTCAACGAACGGCGACAACAGGTGCGCCTCCATGTGGTTCATAGCCAGGAACGGCTTGCCTTCGGCCACAGCGAGAGCTTTGGCAATGCTCGTGCCGATGAGCAGAGAACTCACCAAGCCGGGGCCACAGGTGGCGGCAAAAGCGGCAACATCTGAAAGCGATGCCCGAGCTTCTTCTAGCACGGCTTCGACTAGAGGCCGGACCTTGGTGATATGATTGCGCGAGGCGACCTCCGGCACCACGCCCCCATAGACGCGATGGA
The DNA here is from genome assembly GCA_028293175.1 of Verrucomicrobiaceae bacterium. Classification (GTDB taxonomy): domain Bacteria; phylum Verrucomicrobiota; class Verrucomicrobiia; order Verrucomicrobiales; family Verrucomicrobiaceae; genus CAINXC01. The sequence continues at coordinate 1,092 of JAQGPI010000041.1, forward strand.
TTTCAATCTGCGAAAACAATCGGCTGCTCAACAAGCGGCCATCAAGTGTGCAGAGGCTAGCGGCGGTCTCATCGCAGGAGGTTTCGAGGGCCAGGATGCAGTTGTTCAAGTGGGCAAGGGGAGGTATGGGGCAGGCACTGGGTGCTTCGCCGCTCTGTTAGGGTTCCTTGATCTCCTTCGGTGGTGCCAGCAGAGCATCCATCTTTGGCTGGGCAGGTTCGGGAGGGGATACCTGCTTGGGAGGTGGAGGCGTCGGGGAATTGAAATCTCGCAGTACGAGAACGCCCTTCAGGGAATCCACAGCGCGTTCAAGTTGGTCGTCGCCGAGACTGGCAAGATCGAGCGCGGCAGCTTCACCAGTGCCGTGATTGTTGCGCCAGCGGCTGATCTTGAGCTCTTCATCCGTGGTGAGGGACGATATGATATTCGGTGTTACACCATGCTCGTGAATGGTGCGGTGGCTGGGGGTGAAATACTTGGCGGTGGTGAGGCGCATGGCGGCACCATTGTTCATAGGCAGGATGGTCTGCACGCTGCCTTTGCCGAAGCTGGTAGTGCCCACGATGATGGCGCGGCCAAGATCCTGCATCACACCGGCGATGATCTCGCTAGCGCTGGCGCTGCCATTGTTGATGAGCACGGCCATGGGGTACTTGCGCGGGGGGCGGCCATTGCGCTTGGGTGTGCGGTACGGAGGGCTGTCTTCGGAGGTGTTGCGGCCTTCCTGGGTGACAACGACAGTGCCTTCCGGCAGAAATTCGCCGCAGACCGAAACGGCGGTGTCAAGCAGGCCTCCAGGGTTGTTGCGCACATCGAGCACGAAGGCCTGCATGCCCTCCGCTTCCAGCTTGTCGAGAGCTACAGCGAGATCTTTGGCCGTGGGCTGGGTGAACTCCGAAATGCGGGCGTAACCGATCTTGAATGGGCTGGCCAGTTTTTCGTGCAGCAGCATGGGATCATGCACGGAGCTCTCTTGAAGCAGTTCGCGGACAATAGTGAAATTCAAGAACTGTTTGGTGCCGGGTCGCCGCACCGTAATGCGCACGGATTCGCCCACCTTGCCCTTGAGTAGTTTGATGGATTCCGCAACGCCCACGTTGTCGGTGAGCACCTCATTGATGCGTACCAACTGATCGCCAGTGAGAAGGCCCGCTTTCGCGGCGGGTCCATCTTCGCGGACGGTGACAATCGTCAAATAACCTTGCTTCAGAGAAATGGTAATGCCCACACCTTCGGAGGTGTCGGCCTGCTCGCGTTGCATGTCTTCGAACAACTGCTTGCCCATGTATTCGCAGTGCGGATCGAGCTGGTGCAGCATACCCTCCAGCGCCCCCGAGATGAGTTGTTCATAGCTGATCTTTTTTTCGTCCACGTAATTAGCTCGGATCATTTCCATTGCCTTGGTCAGCAACTGGAGCTGTTCATAGGGATCATCATCCGCGCGAGGTTTGACAATCTTCACCGGGGCAGGGACGGCAGGCGCCGATTTCGCAGGTGGTTTGGCAGCAGGAGCCGGTTTGTCGGTTTTAACGGGGGGCGACGTAGAAGGAGGCGCAGCGCGCTGTGCCTCAAGCGGAAGAGCGATGCTCCACGCCAGGCTAAGAGTCACGATGGCCTTGGTTGTCATGCCGGAAACATGCATCAAGGAGGCTGCCGTGCATTCAGAATTCTTTGCCTGATCTTTCGGCAAGCGGTCGCCCTGTGAGGCGTAATTGACATTCAACACCGGTTCCTTGAATGTCAGAGTTGTGCCAGGGGATTCTAAGTCCGCGCCCCAGCCTACTGATTCCCGCCTCTATGTGCCCACGCTTCGTTCGTTTCTTCAGCTTGTTCTTTGGGATGTTTCTGTCTGCTGCGAGCGGTGAGGGCGCGGCGCTGCCAGCAGATCAGGCCTTGATGGAAAACACCCTGGGCATGAAGTTCAGGGCCGTGCCTGGCACTACCGTCTTATTTTCAGTCTATGAGACAAAGGTAGCTGACTTTGAGGCCTTTTTGAAGGCCGGAACCTACAAGGAGCGCCTGGATACGCTGAGACCACATTTTGCCCAGACATCCGAAGACCCCGTGGTGCTGGTGAACCTGCAGGACGCCATTGCATTCTGTAATTGGCTGACCCAAAAAGAGCAGGCGGAAGGCCGTATCAAATCCAATCAAGGCTACCGGCTGCCTACGAACAAGGAGTGGAATGCTGCAGCAGGGCTGGAATCTTCTACCAGCACAAAAGACATGTCCACCACGGCAAAGGTCGAGGAATCGCTGTCCTTCGTTTGGGGAACGCAATGGCCCCCTCCTGTAGGGAGTGGCAATTTCCAGAGTGCCGAGATCCCCGGGGCCCAAGACGACTATCCTTTCACCTCACCGGTGGGGAAATTCAATCCTACCGCCGTCGGGCTGTATGATGTGGCAGGGAATGTGTGGGAATGGACCATGGACATGCGGCTGACGGCGAATGCTGAAGGCGCCCTGCGAGGAGGATCCTGGGCTTATTTTCGCCGCGAATGCCTCACAGCCGCCTATGTTTACCGAGTGCCAGTGGGCTTGCGGGCACCAACGATTGGCTTCCGCTGTATCTTTGAAGACAAGAAGCGCACTGCCGAAATGCTCGCTGCTGAAAGCGCGGCCGAACTAAATGCCTTGAAGAAGCGGCAGGAGGAAATGACCCAAAAAGGCAATGTGGACAAGGCGGAGGTGGATAAGCTGTTGAAGAGGTCCGATGGAGAAGAAGTGGCCGCATTGGATCCAAAGACGCTAACCCCGGCGGTCCCCGACAAACCGTTCACGCAGCCGCTGCGCCTGGAATTCGCGCCGCTCCCTGGTACCAAGGTGTTGTTCGGAAAAACGGAAGTGATGCTCTTGGCGTGGCAGGCGTTTACCAAGGCCACCGGCTTCCGTGGCGGCATCCAGCCGGCGTTTACTGCCTCACCCCACCATCCGGTGGTAGGTATTTCCTGGGATGAGGCCCAGGCCTTTTGCACATGGCTGACGGACCGGGATCATCAAAATCAACTCCTGCCAGCCGGTGCCCGATACCGTCTGCCGAGGGATACGGAATGGAGCGTTGCGGCAGGTCTTGGTGTTGAGCCGGGTGCTGACCCTGCTGTGAAACATCTGGCGAACAAAAGCCAGTTCCCGTGGGGCGATGGTCCAAGCGCATGGCCACCACCCTCACTCAGCGTTAATATCGATGCCAACAATGTTCCGGGCTCTCGGGATAGCTTCGCCAAAACAGCACCGGTAGGCTCGTTGCTTCCGACGAAGGAAGGCATTCACGATCTCGGCGGCAATGTCGGCGAGTGGTGTGAAGACCCCTGGCCGGGCGCTCCGGAAGAGCGGGTGATCCGCGGCGGCTCATGGATCAGCTCCACCAAGGAGGCATTGTACAGCTCCGTTCGACAGCATCAGGCGCGGACCTTTACGCGGTATGACTTGGGCTTCCGGCTCGTGGTGGATTTTGGCTCCTGACGACTCATGGACGAGAGGCCTCCCATTTCCCGCCCCCTTTCTGAAGCTGCTGAAAATGCCCGCAGCAAGAAAACTGTGGCCTTTTGGACAGTGGTTGCCGTTTCGATGCTCGCCATGGCCTTGTCCACCCCTTTTGTAGGGCGGAAGATTTATCACAAGTACGTCACCTACCGGGCGGAACAGATAGCAGCGGCGGCCGCTCTTCTCCTGGAGGAGGAACGCTGGGAGGCTGCCTCACAGGCATTGAGACAGGATTTCCAAACGTATGGCAGGGAGCCTTCGGTGCTACGTGCGCTTGCGACTTTGTTTTTGGACGGCTATGCCGATCCCATGGTGGGAGCCAATCTTTTACGGCAGATCCTAGCTAGTGGACAGGGCACCTTTGATGACAGTCGGCGGCTCGCCCTTGCTACGCTCAAGGTCGGTGATACGCCGGAAGCGAGGCGTTTGTACGAAACGCTGCCGGAAGCCGAGCGCACCAACCGCAAAGGCCTTGAACTCCTTGCCGGAATTCAACAGCAGTCTGGCGAGACCTCACTGGCGGACAAAACGCTACGCAAGGCGCTGACTCTGGAGCCCGATGATCCGCGCTCCCAGTTCCGTCTGGCGTTGATGGATGAAGCAAGCGCCTTCGAAGTTTCAAAGACGGTGGCATCTCAGGCCGTGTGGGCTATCGCTCGAGGAAACGATAGCCTGGCTTTGGAAGCCATTGCCCATCTGTGTGCAAGCCCTTCTCTCACGACCCCACAAGTGCAGGAATTGCTGGTACTCGTTGAGCAAAACCGCAAGGCCGCCGCGCGGGATCGCTACCGGGTGCTGAGCGCTAGTCTGCGGCTTCGTCCTTTGGAACGGGAAAAGGTCGTTGCCGCTGAGGTCGCTAAAAACAAGCGTGTGCCTGCTGATAAGTTGTTCGACTTCCTTCGCTGGCTTGGCACCGAAAAGCAGTACCAGCAAATTATCGAACTGGTAGATGCCAAGACTGCCGTTCGCGACCCTGATTTGTTCTTGGTCTACGTGGATGCACTTTCTGCGGCGGACCGTTGGAAGGAGCTACTGGCAATGATCAAGGAGAACAAGGTGCCCGTCTCCGAAGCCATGCTGCATTTTATCAGTGCTGAATGCTGCGTCCGCTTGAAGCCGACTTTGTCGGAAGCGGCTGAGCACATCGAAAGGGTTTACTCTTCGGCCAGTATATCGGACCTACAGACGGTGGATCGCGCTGCCGCTCTAGCCGAGGCTCGAGGGCTTAACGCCCTGGCCATCACCGGCTACGGTCGGCTGGCCGAGCAACGACCGAACCTACGCGTGGGAATGCTTGAAAAGGTGCTGGAACTCCAGCAGCGCGAAAAGGACGCCCCTGCCATCCTAGGGACGTTGAAACAATTGCGTGAACTGCGTCCTGCCAATCACGCCTATATGGACCGGCTGAACTACCTTCGACTGGTGACTGGGGATGAGATGGAACTGGCATTTGAGGCCGTGTGCGGCTTTGAGAAGCCTGCGGTTGCGATGAAGGATTCGCCGGTGGTACCTCAGGCACTGTTGCGTGCGCTCGCCGCTATGCGCATGGGCCAGCCACATCGTGCGGCGGAAGAAGTGAGAACCCTCGATTCCACGCTTCGCCTTTCAGCCGGTCAGCGTGCGGTCATGGCGGGAATGACGGCGGAAGCGGGCGAGGATGTTAAGGCGTTCCGGATGGCTGAATCCATTCCGCCAGCGCTGCTGCTGCCAGATGAACTGGTATTCCTCCGGCGGGCGCTAACGAAGTAGCGGAGGCGCTACTCGTTGAGCACGATCTGCATGCTGCCGCGCTGAATTTTGAAGTCGCGGATGCCTTCAAGGAAGCCCTTCACGGCGGGATCAGACTGCATGGGCGAATCAGACAGAAGATTGAGACCCTTCAGGTTACCCAGCCAGGCATTGGGCAAGGGCACACCGCCCACATGCACATCACTGAGGCTGAGGGCAAGGTGCTTGTCCTTGTCCATTTTAGCACCAAAAGCGACCCGTATTCTCAGAGTAGTACCACCGATCAGTGGAGCATCTCTGTCCACCGGCATGACGATTACGGCTGCGGCCGCGCCTTCGGTCAGTTCCACCTTCACTTGTTCGCCAAGGCCCTGCTGCGCAAAGAAGGCGTTGATCTCCTTTTCACTGATGGTCATGGTGCGCTTCGCCACTTCCGGATCGACGGGGAGGGCGGTGCTGTTTTGGCCCAGGACCTTGAGCTTGTTATCCAAGCCTTCCTGTTCTGCCTGATTGAGGGCGACGGGTTGGAACTGCGAAGCATAGATGTTATGCTTCACCCACCACGCGGTGCTCGCCGCCGCTATACCAGCGGTGCCGAGCACAATGCCGGTGGTGACCAGCAGTTTCTTTTTCCACGAACTGCGCGAGGGGACTTGCGCAATGGAAGGCACAGGAGGTGGCGCGGGGACGAAGCCAGGTTGATCGTTCATAGAGGGCGGCGTTAATGATTGATGTGACGATGGCCGCCGAATTCTATTCGGCCATTGCACGATTCTCCTCCTTTTGGAATCCGCCAGCGTTTTTCCGCCGCCGCTACAACTTCAGCGGCCCGAGCAAATGCGCCGCCTTGGCGTAATTGGTCGGGGTCATGAGCAGCCAGAGGGTCAGGCCGCTAGTGAACACCGTGCAGGCAATGATCCAGGGATTTTGCAGCAGTTGCTCCGGCTCCAAACGGGCCGTTTCCGTCTTCATGGCATGATTGAAATAGAACAGCACTGCCGCGACGATGAAGGGGAAGACAAACACCAGGTTGTTCAGCTTTGGATAAGTGGCCATGGCGATGCCAGTGCAGAAGCAGAACAGGTTGGCGTAGGTGATCATCGCCAGCACCAGGGACTTCTCGGTGTATGTCTGGAACGAACGGCGGTAGCGGCCGCTGAGTTCGGCGTCATTGATGAAGCGGAATTCGGCGTAGCGCTTGCCCGTCATGAGCAGCGCACCGAAGAACCACCACGCCAGTACGATGGAGGCGGGCGGTACATTATGGGGTTCCACCAGCGCATAGTAGCCGAGCCACAACCGAATCGGATTGTTGAACGACTCTGCAATCACATCCATGAACGCCCGATCCTTCAGCCTCAGGGGGCGCACATTGTAAACGACGCCGCTGATCAGCAAAAGGGCGAGGGCAGTGATATAGGCCCAGTTGAACCCTAACAGCCAGGCAAGGGCGAAGCCGGAAACGATGAGCCCGGCTTTGATCCACCAGAGAATGGGAACCTTCGCCTTGCCTGCCGGGATGCCGCGCAGCTTCTTTGTCGGATGCATGGCATCGAAAGGCGCATCCAAAATTTCGTTCAACACATAGTTTGCCGAGGCGATGAGGCAGGCCGGGATCAGGGAAAGGAACGCCTTGAGTACGAGGGTGCTGCTCAGGTCAAAATTTAGCACCAGGGTGATCGCCACCACATGGCCAAAGACGATGAAGATGTTCTTCAGCCAGTGGTCAGGACGGCAAATTTTCAAGTATTCAATCACGCGCCCCGCTTTTTGGGCAGTTTGGAACGGAAGGCAAGAGGTAAAGGTGATAGGCGCAGGTTTTGGAGGTCTCGCTTGCGCTACTTCGCAGCCGCATTGGTGGCTGCGGTGGGTTCAGGGTCGCGATCCGCCACGGCTTTCGGGGCGACGTGGAAAATGCGGGTGTCGTTGGGGTAAAGAGAGAACTCGCGAGGAAAATCCCTCGCCGATGCGATTTATCACCTCAAACCACCGCTCGGTTTCAGTTCCACCTGTGAAATCGCGAGCCAGAGTATCGAGCCGCAGATTGCCCTTCGCTTTCTTCTCGGCGTGGCAGCGCAGGCAGTGCTCCCCCAAATTAGGCTCGATCACCTTCGCATAATCAGGCGTCGAAGGCTCGGCGGCATGTCCCTTGATGACCCACGAAAGAACGATCAAGGGCAAAAAAACCGGTCGTTAACTTCACAACAGTCAGAGTTGAAATCGAGATGGAAAAACAGCGTGTTAAAGTTACGACACAATCCAGCCCTTTCATGCCACGTAAGCGCGTGCCCCCGTGTTCTCGGGGACACATTCGCTAACAGGCGTTTAGATCTCGGAGGCTGCATCCAGCTCCAGCATCTGGAAAATGGTCTCCACTCGTGAGGTGTCTAGATGCGAATAAACGGAGGTTTTGGCGTATTCCAGGCGTTCGGCCATGGGCATGCCGGGGCGGCCAAGACTTTCGGCAAGCTGGTTCCACTTCTTGATGCGGGAGAGTTTGGCGGTGGGCAGTGCCTTGAACCAGGCAATCACAGCTCGGTTCGTGTGAGGTGCGATTGCCAGCACGTCCTGGCGGGTAATGCCGAAAAAAGAGAGGAACTGGCCGTCCACGCCGGTGGTGGCACAAAAGCGCAGCATATAATCATCCGGTAGCATATCTGCCTGTAGCAGACGCGCTTTGGCGATGATGCGCGGCAGCCACATGCAACTGGCCATGCGCTTGTGCGGGGGGGGAAGGGTCATAAGCGAGCAAATAAAGGGATGAAGGGCGGTCCGCTTCCGAGAAGCAAAAACTGCACTGATGGTGATAGAAGTGACCACTATCAGTACCTCATTTCAACTCCAGCCTTGGCCACCTGGTTTTAATCAGAACTTCCCTATTGGGTCGCTACGGCCGTCAGCTTTGCTTTGTTTTTGTCCCAATCAGCATTGGGCAGGGCTTCCCAGGCCTTGAAGTTGCGTACGCTGCCCTCCACACCCATGACAAACATGACACTGCACTTGGCCGAAGTCATGAGCGGATGCGAGCCGGTAAGGCTGTGTCCGTCGACCGTGCCGACCATTTCGTTACCCTTGATCTCAAACAGCACCTTGTGCCACTCGTTGAGTTTCAGCGGCAGCTTTTGCCCGCCCAGTGGCACCGCTTTGTCGGGACCGGCATGGTCGTTGTCATCCTTCTGAATACGGAAGCCGCCCTCGTTCAGGATGATGGAGCACACATAGTCCTTGGTATCGGTGGTACGCACATTGATGTAGCGGCTGGGGCGGCCGTTCAACGGCACGTCGTTCATGCGCACCTCGCATTGGATGACGACATCCTCGAAGTCAAAGCCATACGAGGTCGTGGCGGGATGATGCACCGCCGGGTTTTCTGTGCCGGTAAAACAGCCGTCTTTTACCTCCCAGTGCCCACCGCGCTCCGCTGCATTGTAGCGCCAGGCTTTGAAACCGCTGGCGAAGCCATTAGATTTGCCGTCGAAAGGCGGCAGCGGTTTGTCGAAATTCTGCTCCAACAATTGCTTGCCACGTGTGGTCATGAGCGTGGGCAGAAGCTCCTCTGCGTGGGCGGTGAGCGTTAGGAGAAAGAGGAGGCAGAGGTGTTTCATAGGCTGAAAATGACGAAACCAGAATGAGGAATGACGAATCAATTCCCAGAGCATCTGATATTCCTCATTCCTCATTCTGGTTTCGTCATTGCCTTCTTTCAGGCAAATAAAAACGGGTGAGCAAAAAATCCGCTCACCCGTCGATAAAAGTCCCAGAGAAGGCCTATCCCACCTTGTACTCAGTTTCCTTGATGATCCCCGCCATCGGGATCGGATACTTGCCCTGGGCATCGGCGATCAGCGGCGCTGGGCCATCGAGCGTCATCTTATCGGAGTTCGGCGAGAACTCGTGCGTGCAGTTGAGCATCTGGTCATAGGTGATGATCTGGCCGGTGTGGCAGGCCATGCGGCCCATGCTGGTGACCACGCTGGCCTGGACGCCGCGCTCAAGCTCATTGTAGGGCTTGTTGTTGCGGATAGCGTCCATGAAGTCTTCCCACTCCAAATCATAGGGATTCGGCTCTGGCTGCTCGGCATACCAGGCGACGGTTGGCGGCAGTTCGATCTTTTCTGGAGCGGCGGTTGCTCCGGAGATGGGCTTGCCGTTGGCATCGCGCTTGGGCCGGGCAGGGCGGGCGCCGCCGAGCTTTACCGGCACATGGCCCTTCACGATCATCGACTTCGCCGGGATGTGGCCTGCGGCAGAGACAACCGCCATGCCCTTGGTGCCGTGCACCGTGGTGGAGTGGTCCATGTGGCAGCCGTTCTGGTTGCGACCTTCCATGTAGGCCTTGGTGCCGTCCTTCCAGGTGAACTCGGTTACATAGTGGTCAAAGTTTTGGTCAATGGCGGTGCCACGGTCCGTACGACCGCCCCAGCCTTGGGCTTCCACCGGCCAGTCGTTTTTCATCCAACACATTTCGTCGATGTTATGGATGAGGAAATCGCTGTAAGCACCACCGCTCGCCCAAAGGAAGCTGTGAAAGTGCTGGATCTGCCAGAGCAGTTCGCTGGGGTTTGCCTTGGGGTCACGAGGCTCGGTGAAGCAGGTGCCGATGGGGCCGGACATACGGTAGCCCCGGCCAAGGATGATTTCGCCGATCGCGCCGTCCTGGATGCGCTTGAACAGCTCCTGGCGACGACGGCAATGGCGGCACATGAGCCCCACAGCCACGCGGATGCCCTTTTTCTTGGCCACTTCATTCAATGCCAGCAGGCGCTTGGCGGTCGGGCAATCAGCGGAGAGGGGTTTCTCCAGGAAGATGTTGATGCCCTTTTCGATGGCGTACTTGAAGTGCACCCAGCGGAAGGCCAGTGGCGTGGCCACGATGGCCACATCGCCCGGCTTCAGCATGTCCATCGCCTTCTGGTAGGCGTCGAAACCGATGAACTTGGCGTCTTCGGAAACAGACATCGCATCTGGATGCTTGGCCGTCAGCGCATTGAAACTGGATTCCAAGCGGCCAGGGATCACATCGGCCATCGCCACTAGCTTGATGGGGGCCTTGCTCTTGGTTTTCAAGGCATTATCCGACGCGCCCGAGCCACGACCGCCGCAACCGATGAGCACGGCGCTGACGCTGTTGGACCCT
>JAQGPI010000380.1 GCA_028293175.1 Verrucomicrobiaceae bacterium
AGCAGACGAGCGCGCAGCAGACCGTTCTGGAAGTGCAGCGCGGCAAGGCAGAATGGCGCAGCAGTCGGGAGAAAGTCAGCCGCCTGCTAGGGCTCACCAGCGCCGAGGCGGGTCGTTTGAATTTGTCCGTTGGGCTGCCGCCGATGCCTGCTAGCGATCCGTCGCAAGCGAAGGCCGAGGCGCTGGCGATGACGCAACGGCAGGACTTGGTGGCCAAGCATGAAACAGTGTCCGCATTTGAGCACGCGCTGTCGTTGCAAAGGAAGACGAAGTTGCTGCCCGGGCTCACTCTCGGCGCGAATACCGAGCGCGAGCTGGATGGCACGCATGTCACCGGGCCCACGTTGGATGTGGAGCTGCCGATCTTTAACTGGGGTCAGGCCAAGACGCGCAAGGCCACGGCGGAGCTTGCCCAGGCAAGGGCGAGGCTGGAGGGCCTTCAGAGCGAGGTGGCTAGCGATGTGCGAATGGCGCTCGCCGAACTGCGCGCCGCTCGCGAGATGCATTCGCACGTGGCCAACACCCTCCTGCCACAACGGCAGAAGATCCTCGCCGAAACGCTGCTGCATTACAACGCCATGCAAGTCTCCAACTTCGTGCTCTTGCGCGCCAAGGAGGATGTGGTGAAGGCCGAGCACGATGCCATTGATGCGAGCCGCGCGTACTGGGTTGCGAGGGCGCAGTTGGAGAAAGCGGTGGGAGGGGGTTGAGGTGAGATGGAACATGAAGGCGCCCGGCAAACTCATAAGGGCGCGACACCGCTGTGTGCGGAGTGAAGGACATCGAAAAGATTCTGCTTCTTATCGTTCTATGCTTCGTAACTCCGCTCACGGCCGTCGTATTTCCCACCGCCGCGGCCTAGCCCACAGCGGTGTCGCGCTTCGCTTGCCACACGCACTCCACGACGCTGTCGCGCCTTGCAATGTCGATCAGCTGATTGTGCAAGCATCAGCAGTACTTAACCCGCTGAAGATCAATAACGACCCATGAACCCCACCCCCAATTCCAAAATAACACGGCGCGACCTCGTCACCCAAGCCGCTGCGCTTGTGGGCTCCGGTTTGTTGCTGCGCAAGGCTTCGGCGGCGGAGGACCCGCACGCGGGGCATCAGATGGCGCATGGCAATGCTGGTGCGAAATCAGCGGCCAAGGCACCCCCAGCGGTGAGCACTGGCACGACGGAAATTTTTGCGCCCGAAGGCATCCACTACAAGCCGGTGATCACGCCGAACGGCAAGACATTGCCTTGGAAAATGGTCGATGGTTGGAAGGTTTTCCACCTGATCGCGGAACCGGTTTCGCATGAGTTTGCGCCGGGTCTGGTGGCGGAGTGCTGGGGTTACAACGGTCGTGTGCATGGCCCCACCATCGAGGCGGTGGAAGGGGACAAGGTGCGCTTTTATGTGACCAACCGGCTTGAAGCGTCCACCACGATTCATTGGCACGGAATCCTGCTCCCAAGCGGGATGGACGGCGTGGGCGGGGTGAGCCAGAAGGCGATCCTGCCGGGCGAAACGTACAAGTATGAATTCACTCTGAAGCAGCATGGCACCTTCATGTATCACAGTCATCACGATGAGATGACGCAGATGCAGCTTGGCATGATGGGCATGTTCATCATTCATCCGAAGGAGCCGGAGGCGAACCCGCCGGACCGTGACTACACGCTGCTGTCCTCGGAATGGAAGATCGAGGTGGGCGCGCGGCGTCCCGATCCGAATGAGATGACGGACATGAATGTCTTCACCTTCAATGGGCGCAGCTTCCCCGGCACCGCGCCGCTGCTTGCAAAGAAGGGTGACAAGGTGCGCATCCGCCTGGGCAACCTGAGCACGATGAGCCATCACTCGATCCATCTGCACGGCACCACGTTCAAGGTGGTGGCGACCGATGGCGGCCAGATTCCAGAGGCAGGTCAGTGGCCGGAGATCACGGTCATCATGCCCACCGGCAGCACGCGCACGATTGAATTCATCGCTCAAGAGCCGGGCGATTGGGTGATGCACTGTCATATGTTGCATCACGTTATGACACAAATGGGCCACAAGTTCGGTAATGTGATCGGCATGGATGCGAAGGGCCTGGATGACCGCATCAGCAAGTTGATCCCCGGCTACATGGTGATGGGCACCACGGGCATGGCGGAGATGGGCGAGATGGCGATGGAGTCGCCGCCGAATTCGCTGCCGATGGTGGGCGGTGCGGGTCAGTACGATTACATCACCATGGGCGGGATGTTCACCATCTTGAAGGTGCGCGAAACCCTGCCCGCTGATGGCAGCGATCCCGGCTGGTATCAGGCCCCGCCAGGGACGCTATCAGTGGCCGCAACGGCGGATGAGCTGCGTCGCGATGGCATTGATCCGAAGATGAACACGGGCACCGGAGCCGGCGGCAAGGTGGCGCGGGCGTTCCGGGTGAAGACGGGGGAGTGTGCGATGTAGGGGAAGGCGGAGCAAAGTAGCCCAGTTGCGCCTCAACTGGTGGCGCTGATTTTATTCGAAGGTTTGTTGTTAAACGTCCGCCTTCCCAGTTGCGGCGCAACTGGGCTACTCGTGGGGCTGCGCCCGCTTGGATGATCGCTCGCGGTCTCAACCACGGGGTACGGGCGCTGGCGGCAAGGTGGCGCGGGCGTTCCGGGTGAAGACGGGGGAATGTGCGATGTAGAGGCGGAGCGGAGCCAAGTAGCCCAGTTGCGCCGCAACTGGTGGCGCTGATTTGATTCGAAGGTTTGTTGTTGAATGTCCGCCTTCCCAGTTGCGGCGCAACTGGGCTACTCGTGGGGCTGCGCCCGCTTGGATGATCGCTCGCGGTCTCAAGCACGGGTACGGGCGCTGGTGGCAAGGTCGCGCGGGCGTTCCGGTGAAGACGGGGGAGTGTGCGATGTAGGGGAAGGCGGAGCCAAGTAGCCCAGTTGCGCTGCAACTGGTTGGCGCTGCTTTTCTTCGAAGGTTTGGTGTTAAACGTCCGCCTTCCCAGTTGCGGCGCAACTGGGCTACTCGTCTGCACGCGGCGCGGCAGCGCCTTTTGAAAAAGACCGGTAGGGAAGAGCTGCGTCTCGTCCCAAATGTCCGTGGGCGGAGGTGGAGGCATGAAGTAGCTTCTTTCGGCCCCCGCCTCCGCCCGCTTTAGTTAGGGACGAGACGCAGCTCTTCCCTACCTTGTTTTTCGAAGGGGCTGCGCCCGCTTGGATGATGATTCGCCGCCTCAAGCGCCTGCGCTTCGTACCGTACTCAAAGCCATGACATCTCCCCAAACATTCCCGATCGCCGGCATGACCTGCGGCTCTTGTGCGGCCAAGGTTTCCGCACGCTTGATTGAGCACCCGGATGTCGCGACGGCGACTGTGACGGTGAATCCGCCGGAGGCAAAGCTTTCCACCCGGACGCCGCTCAGCGAGCAGACCATCAATGAATGGCTGCTGCCGCTGGGCAAGTACCGCGTGCCGAAGGATGATGCGCCTGTCGAGGCTCCGGCCACTGCGGCTGCGCCCGCGAAGAACGCGCAGACTTACCGGCCGCTGCTGGTCCTGCTGGGGTACCTGTTGGCGGTGACATTGATCGTGGCTTCGCCCTTTCATTGGATGACGGCGATGAATGTGTTCATGGGCGGGTTCTTCATCGCCTTTTCGTTCTTCAAGATGCTCGATCTGCGCGGCTTTGCAGATGCGTACCGCAGCTACGATCTGGTGGCGAAGGCGGTGCCAGCGTATGGCTTTGTGTATCCGTTTATTGAACTGGTGCTGGGCCTTGCGTATCTGGCGCGCTGGCAGCCAGCGCTGGTGAATGCCGTGACGGCGGTGGTCATGGCGGTGAGCCTCGCCGGAGTGCTGCGCGCGGTGCTTTCAAAGCAGACCATCCGCTGCGCCTGCCTGGGCACAGTGTTCAATTTGCCAATGTCCACGGTCACGATTGTGGAGGATGGCGTGATGCTGGCGATGGCTTTGGTGGGGCTGGTGGCGGTGCATTAGGGGAGGGAATGGGAAGGATGGGAGGAATGGTTTGGGAAGCCGCCCATTGTTTGGCAGGGGTTCAGGGCCATTCCTCCCATCCCCTGCCGGCACAGAAAACCCCGCACCATCCTGCGCCAGTGCGGGGTCTTTAATCTAACAACTAACTGCCTTACGCCGGAATCCAACCCGGCCTATAAGACGGCCGCTTCACGAACTGATTGGCGCTTTCTACGTTGGTCACCTTCATGGCTTCCTTGTCCCAGGAGATGGCCTGCTGGGAGCGCACGGCGAGGTTGCCCAGCAGCACGAATTCGGTGAGCGCGGCGCTGTAATCGAAGTTCGAGCTGGGGGTGCCGCCATTAACGATGCAATGCGCCCATTCGCCCTGCGGATTATCGGGCATCGGGCTGCGCGCCTCAGTCTTCTTATGAGTGCCGTTGCCGAGCGCGGCGCGGGCTTCGGTGTACTTGTCTTCAGGGAAGATGCGGGGGCTTTTGCAATAGGCGTCGCCTTCATAGACGATGCCTTCGGTGCCGATGAACATCATGCCGCTGGAAGCTTTGTCCCAGGTGTCCTGCTTGATCATGTCCGGCTTCTCGGGCTTGTTGGCCACGCCGTTCTTCATGCCATCCTGCCAGCTCACCGTCATGGCCTGCTGCTTGTCGCTGGCGGGCATGTGATACTTGAGCGAGGTCCAATTTGGCGCGCAGAGATCGGAGATGGTGTCGCTTTCGACTTCGATCTTGGTGGGGATCACTTGGTTCAAGATGCTGAAGGTGGCATCCATGATATGGCAGCCCATGTCGCCGAGGGCGCCGGAGCCCCAGCTCCACCAGCCGCGCCAGGCAAAGGGATGCGGGCCGTTGGACCGCTTGGTCTGCTTGTCCTCGGGGAACTCGAAATACGGCTCGCTCGGAGTGCTGGAAAGCCAGAGGTCCCAGTCGAGGTTTTCAGGCTGCGGCTTCAGCACTTTTTCCATCGGTCCTTGGGGCCAGATGGGGCGGTTCGTCCAGAGCTTGATTTCCTTGAGCGTGCCGATGCGGCCCTGCTCGATCCATTCCTTGGCCAGACGCTGGCCTTCCATGGTGCGGCCCTGGTTGCCCATCTGGGTGATGACCTTGGCTTCCTTCGCGGCCTTGTGCAGTTCGCGCACTTCCCAGATCGTATTGCAAAGCGGCTTCTGCACGCAGACGTGCTTGCCGTGCTTGATCGCCCACATGGCGGCGAGGAAATGGGTGTGATCGGGCGTGGCGATGATGACGCCGTCGATGTCCTTGTGCATCTCGTCGAACATCTTGCGGAAGTCCTTGTACAGCTTCGGCGCGGCGGGCGCGGGCTTGCTCGCATCAAGGTTGTACTTCTCGTTTTTCTTCGCGGCTTCTTCGAGGCGCTTCTGGTCCACATCCACCATGGCGATGATGTTGTGGTTAAGCGTCACGCCCTGGGTGTCGGAGAGGCCTTTGCCATTCGCACCGATCTGCACCAAATTGAGGCGCTTGCCCGCGCCGTCCTGACCGCGCAGAAGGATGTTAGGCACGGCGAAGGCGGAGCCAGCGAGGGCGGTGGCGCCGAGGAAGCGGCGACGTGAGTAAATGCTGTTGGCCATGAGATTGAAAACGATGAGTGAGGGGTTGAGTTAAAGTGAGGCAGCGCACAAAACGTGGCGCGCGGGCGCGAGTTTACGCAGGAATCCCGGCGGAGTGCAATTCCATTGAATGGGGCTATTCATTCTTCCCATGCCTCCTCTTCCTCCCATCATTAGAGGCGTCGGGAAAATGGGAGGAATGGGAGAAGAGGGGAGGAATAGGAAGAATGATCTTCCCTACTTCCCGTCGCCTGTCTCGATGCGGATCTTGCTGGCCTTGTTGAACAGCTTTTCCGTCAGGTCATTGGGCAAAAAGCCGCCCGTCTGCTTGTAGTGGCGCAGGGACAGGCCGAGCGCGAAGGCCAGCACAAACAGCACCATCAGGATGAAGCCCGTCATGCAGCCGCCGCCTTCATCCGCCTGTGGGCGGGAGACGGTGCGGGGCTTCGGCGCGTAGCGGCCAGCGCCCGGCGGGATGCCGGAGACAGGGGGCGCTCCAGAGACCAGCCGCTGAACCGTCGGCGTAGGGATGTTGACAGGCTGCGGCGGGGCCACTGGCGCCGGCGCCACCACTTCCGGCGGCGCATCCGCATTGAAATACACCGCCTGCACATCGCCAAAGGAAATGCGGTCGCCATCGTTCAGCTTTGATTCTTCGATCTCCGCGCCATTCACTTTCGTGCCGTTGCGCGAGCCCAGATCCTGCACGTAGAAGGCATCATCGCGCCAGCGGATCGCGCCATGATGACTGGAGACCGAAGCCGAAGGCAACGGCACCATGCTTTCCGGATGCCTGCCCACCGTCGTCAATTCGCTCTCAAGCGGCGTCGTAAACGTCGTACCATCTTCCAAACTGAAAACAATGCAGGCCATAGGGGGGAGCAACTACGTAGCGCCTTCAACCCGATTCCTCAACATTGAAGGAAACCTTTCGTGGAGTTTCTCGTGTGGACGGCTATATATCTCGCGCAGACGTTACATACGATGCCCATGAGCGCGACTTCCAATTTTACCCCTTGCCTCCCCACTCTCCTGTTTTCTTTCAGGCGCTGGGCCACTGTTTTAGCCCTTTTTCTGGCCGTTCTGCCGCCTTTGCACGCCTCTGAAGCGGAAGACGCAGCCCGCGCCCTCGCCAAGCAGCATGAGAAGGACGGCTTCGAATTCCGCGCCGATTCCTGGCAGAAATCCTTGCGGCCCGATATGGGCAAGGCCATCCGCATGCAGCTTTTCAAAGGCAATGACTACCGCTTTTGCGTCGCCGTACCCACCACCTCCGGCGTGCATCTGGCCGCCACCGTGCTCGATTTTGATGGCAAACCCACCGGCAAAGCCGAGGGCATCGCCCAGGGCTGGGGCGTTGTCGTTGCCTTCAAGCCCAAGAAGACCGGCACCTACGTCGTCGCCATCCGCCAGACGGAGGAAGGCAAGCCGCACGAGGTGCCCTGCGTCGTCATCACCGGCTGGAAATAGCCCCTCTTTATAAGGGCGCTGATAAGGGGGCAGAAAAAGCCTGCCTCCTGGCGCTTGACAATCCCCTGCCTCCGGCTTAAACAACCTGCCCCCTTTCCGCCCACGCTTATGGCCAACACCCGCTCCGCTGAGAAGAACATCCGCAAAACCAAAGCCCGCACGCTTCGGAACCAATCCACCAAGAGCCGTGTCCGCACGATTCGTAAGCGCGTGCTGACCGCCATCGAAAAGGGCGACATCAAAACGGCTGAAGTCGAACTGAGCGCCTTTGCCTCCGCCGCCGACAAGGCCGCGAAGACCAACGTGATTCACAAGAACGCCGCCAACCGCCTCAAGAGCCGTCTGTCCCTTCAGATCTCGGCCAAGGCCAAGGCCGCGACTGCTGTTGCCGCGAAGTAATTCGCCGCACGCACGTCTAGCGCGTTCCGTCTCGTTCCCTTTTTCAACAGGCGGGTTGCCGAAAGCAACCCGCCTCTTTTTGTGCCCGGATGGAGCGGTGGATTGGGCTCCTACCTTTCGTAGGACGGGCAACTCGGGTGTGGCAAGGGCAGCCTGTCGAATACAAAAGCTAGTCGTGGCTCAGTGCCGTTGGTGTCTAGCCTTTAGGCGATCGGGAAAATGATGTTGTGGGCCGTAATGCGGCTAAAGCCTGGACACCAACGGCGTGGCAGCAAGTAGGGCTACGAAATGATTTAAAATGCTCTGGCAGTAGGATAAATCAGGGTGCGCAGCCGTTGCGAGAATCGGAGGGTCGCCCTTCTCGATTCCCTCTTCCTCCCATCCTTCCCCTCTCTCCCATTCAGAAGCATCACCCACCGCGCACACCCAGCCTGAGCGAGAAAGCCAGAGCCATTACGCCCAGCAGCACCCCCACAAACAGCAACTGCGTTCGCACTTCCCCGATACTGCGCCCCGGCTTCAGCAGGAGCGCTTGCAGCCAGGGAAACCGTAGCGTCCCTAGCGCAAAGGCGCAGAACACCGCCAGCAGCACCCCCATCAGCGGCCCCGGGGCCTGCACCCGGGGGTAATGCAGGAACATCTGCGCACCGATGGACACATTCCAGATCACCACCAAAGCCGCCACCGTGATCCAGCGATAAGGCGATCCGCTGATCTTCGCCGCCGCCTCCCGTGCCTCCGGCGATGCCTGCGCCGTGAAGCCCGTGCTGGCATCCCTTCCAGCACCGATTTTGTCCGGTACTGGAACACGATCTTCCGCGGATACTCCGCCACCGTGTGCTGGATCTGCACCCCCTCGCCGAAAAACGGGATGACGCCATAGCGAGTGATCGCCGTCACCTGTGAAGGCACAAACGTGTACCGCCCAAGCTGGAACAGTCCAAAAAAGGAGGTCGTGATCACAAGCTCATTCCGGCTCACCTGCAACCCCACCATCGGCCAGCTAGCATTCAACCAGCCAATCTGCCCGCCCCCACGGGCCGAGTAGGAATCCGACAAAGGCAAAGGCGGCGGCAGCATGAGCCCTATGTGATTGATTCCGCCCGGGATGTCCATTCCCCCTTTCGGTTGGATTTGTACGGCGGTTACGGTTCCCAAAGAAAAGACTAGGCCCCAAAAGCGATCCATGCGATGGAAAACACAGGGGTGCCTGTCTCCTTCTCTAAGACGTGCTTTCTTTACCTCTCACTACGTTTGTAGTTGCCATATCACTACGAATGTAGTGGTATGATGTTCATCATGCCAGCACCTAACATTTCCGAATCCGAATGGTCCGTCATGGAGGCACTGTGGGAGTCTTCTCCGCAGACGGCCTCCGAACTGACGAAAACACTACGCCCTACCATGAAGTGGGCGGAGAACACAGTGCGCACGCTGTTGACGCGTTTGATCGAAAAAGGAGCGCTCCAGACGGCTGAGAACAGCTCCGGTACACGCACCTATCTGCCAGCGGTGAAACGCGAGGCCTGTGTGCGGGCTGAGGGCGAGTCCTTCATGCAGCGCATCTTTGGCGGTGCCGCCAAGCCGCTGCTCATCCACTTCGCCCAACACAGCAGGCTCACCGAAGATGAGGTGAGCGAGCTGAAAAAAATCCTCGATCAATCACTCCATTCCTGAACTGCGATGCACACGCTGATGCTCCTCTTTGACTGGCTCCTCGCCGCGAGTGCGCGCGCCTCGCTGCTTGCCGCCGTGGTACTCATCGCTCAGGCCGTGCTGCGGCATCGCCTGCCCGCTCGCTGGCGTCATGCCCTCTGGCTGCCCGTGCTCATCGTGCTGCTCATGCCTGCGTTCCCCGAGAGTTCGTGGAGTGTCAGTTCCATCACTCGCAGGGCCCCGGCACCGCTGCTGGAGCATCTGGTCATCGAGCTAAACGCCACACCGCCTGCCCCATCATCCCTTGCGGTGGCGGTGGGCAAATCGGGGCCCGCTCCATGGCGGCAGCTCCTCTGCCTGGTGTGGTTGAGCGGTGCCGCCGGCATGATGTTTTTTGGCCTCGCCGCCTTCGTGCAAACGCTGTGGCTTTTCAAACGCAGCCGCGTGCCTGTGAGCAAAGAGGTGATGCGGGAACTCGCCGCAGTGGCTCGCGAGATCGGCCTGCACCATGTGCCTCACGTGTGCATGGCCTCCGCCATCCACAGTCCGGCGGTCACCGGCTTGCTGCGGCCCACACTGTTGCTGCCCGCCCATTTCGAGCGCACGCTCGCTCCGCATGAGATGCGTCTCGTTCTCAAGCACGAACTCACGCACATCAAGCGCGGCGATCTTCCTCTCAATGCCCTGCTTTGCCTGCTGCTCGCCCTGCATTGGTTCAATCCATTGCTCTGGCTGGCCTTTTTCAAAGAGCGTCTCGACCGCGAAGCCTCCTGCGATGCCCAGGTGCTTGACCGCGAGGACTTAGCCCAGCGCCTCGCCTACGGCCACACCTTACTGAAGGTCGAAACCGCCTTCAGCCACCATGGGCTCAACCTGGGCTTCGTTGGCATCTTCCAGCGCGGTACCGCCCTGCGCTCCCGCATCCAGTCCATTGCCTCTCCGCCTAATCATCATCCTCTTATGAAAACTGTCCTCGTTGCCGTTATCATGCTTCTCACTTTTTTCGGCATCACCAAGGCCGTCGCTCCAGATCCCGCACTCCCGCAGATCCTTACCCAAACCAAGTTTGTTCAGATCACCACCCTCGCCTCTGGCGCTTCCGGTGCTGCGCCATTGCCCGCCCTTTTTGATGTCCCGAGGAAGGTGCCCGGGCTTGTTGGCACCCTCACCGATCCTGAGTTCCAGGTGATCATCCGAAGCCTTTCGCAGCGCAAAGGAACGGACCTCATGTCCGCTCCCAGTGTGACGGCGAAATCCGGTCAGCACGCCACTGTCGAGGTTCTCCGCGAGTTTGCTTACAAGGACGAAGCCGGCAAGCCTGCGGTCAGGAATACCGGCGTTACTTTCGGGGTGCTGGCCAAGATAAGGCGCGATGATCTCCTTGATCTCGATCTGTACCCGCAGATCGTCGAGGTCGACAGCATGATGAACTTGGGCAATGGGCGGGAGAAACCCGTCTTCAAGGAGCGCAAAGCAACGGTGAGCGCCGCCATGACCGCCGGGCAGACCATCGTCCTCGAAATGGAGCCCAGAACGGACAAGCAACTCGTCCAGGAAACTGACGAGGCGGGCCACATCATCAGCACCCGCACGGATGTTTACTCCAGCCGCATGCTGGTCTTTGTCACCGCTTACCTGGTGGATCCCGTCACCGGCAAGACCCTTGCTTCCACGCACGCCGCTGCCAAAAAGTAATCAGCGTGAGTCGGCCACCTGCGAAGGCACAAACGTGTACCTCCCCATCTGGAACAGCCCAAACAGGGATGTCGTAAGGACGAGCTCATTCCGGCTGGCCTCCAACCGCGCCATCGGCCAGGAGTAGTTCACCCCGTCAATGCGCGCGCCACCACGAGCAGAATAGGAATCCGACAAAGGCAAAGGCGGTGGCAGCATGAGCCCTATGTGATTGATTCCGCCCGAGATGTCCATTCTCGCTTTCGGCTGGGTTTATAAGGCCACGAAAGCCCCAGCAAAAACCATCCAGCCACCTGAAAACCCACGCGGCCTTTTGCCCGCTTTCCCATCCAGCAGCGCTTTGAATTCCTAATTCGACATTCCTAGTTCACTATTACACACTCCCTTCATGCCTCCCCCTCCCATGTTCCCAGATGCCCAGAACGCCTACAATGAGGCGCTGAATAGAATCGGAGCCTGCCTTCGCCAGGGAAAGCAGGGAACGCATCTCGATCTGGCCAGTCTCGGCCTGACACGGTTGCCACCTGAGATCGGAGAATTGGTGTATTTGACATCACTGCAGCTATTCAATAACCAGCTTTCTACACTTCCGCTCGAATTTGAAAAATTAGGTGCGCTTCAGCACCTGGATTTGAATCGAAATCAACTCACCGCATTTCCGCTACCAATCTACAAACTCCGAAGTTTGAATCAGCTTTATATCCCCAGCAATCAGCTCACGAGCCTGCCGCCGGAGATCGGCCAGCTCCTCGCACTGAGGGAATTGAGGCTCGGCAATAACCAGCTTGCGAGCCTGCCACCGGAGATCGGCCAGCTCTCCGCGTTGAAGGAGCTTGACCTCACCAGCAACCATCTTAGGACATTGCCGCCGGAGATCGGCCAGCTCTCAACTCTGACGATCCTTGTACTCTCCACCAACCGGCTTAGAGCACTGCCGCCGGAGATCGGTCAGCTCTCCGCACTGAGGGAACTGAGGCTCATTAATAATAAGCTTACCCGCCTGCCGCCGGAGATAGGCCAGCTCTCCGCACTGAGGGAACTGAGGCTCATCAATAACAAGCTTACCCGCCTGCCTCCAGAGATCGGTCGGCTCTCCTCGCTAACGCTTCTTGTGCTATCCTACAATCAGCTTGCTAGTCTGCCTCCAGAGATCGGTCGTCTCGCCTCGCTAACGCGCCTTTACCTTCCCCACAATCAGCTCACGAACCTGCCACGGGAGATAGGCGCTTTGAAGGATCTGGAGCTGCTTAACATAGGAGATTCAAAGTTCGCGCAACTCCCTGATTGCCTGAAGTCTTGCGGGAAGCTCGAAAAGCTTGGGATCAACAGCTCAAAGCTGACTTCGTTGCCAACTTGGTTGAAAGAGCTGAAGTCTCTCACGCACTTGCTACTTTGGAACAACAAGGCGCTTAACATTCCGCCAGAGGTTCTTGGGGAAGACGACGAGACATGGGGAGAGCCGAATGCGCAACGCGTTCTGGATTATTACTTTGCCCATCGAAAGGCTGCGGAAGAAGAGGGAACAGATCCTTTGATGGAGGCTAAGGTACTGGTGTTGGGAGAGGCGAGTGTGGGGAAAAGCTGTCTAATCGCCGCGCTGACGCAGGGAAAGCGGCGATGTGATGTTCCTGATACCGGCACACGGGGAATTGTGCGGCAGATGTGGGAGGTTTCGGTCAAGGCGGGGGAAATGTCGGAGAAAAAAACGGGCGCTGGGGTAGAGACGTTGCGACTCAACTGCTGGGACTTCGGCGGACAGGAGATTTATCACTCGGCCCACACGCTTTTTTTAACCAAACGAGCTGTGTATCTGATCGTCCTGAGCAAGCGGGACAACGAACGGCAAAACAATGTGGATTACTGGCTGCGCATGGCAGCAAGTTTTGGCGGACTGGATGCCGTGATTTACGTGGTGGTGAACAAATGCGATGAGCCAGTAGGCTACCCGCCAGATTTAACGGCCCTGCGGCTGCGCCATCCGCAATTGCGCGGCTTTTTGGAGACGAGTTGTGATGATCTGCGTGGCATTCCGGAGGCACGAAAGACTATCGTGAGGGAAGCTCTGAGGCTTGATGGCGTGCGCCAGCCCGTGGCACGCACATGGTTGGAGATAAAAAAGAAGCTGGAGAAGATGCCTGAGCATACTCTTTCCATGTGTGATTGGGCCAAGCTCTGCGGACAAGCGGTGTCCAGCGAGGAAGGACAGCGCGAACTGCTTCACATGTGTGACCGGCTGGGAACTGTGCGATACTTTCCCACGACCAAGGACAAACTCGTAGAGGCTCAGGAGACGGCTATCTTGAATCCAGAATGGGTCACCCTAGGCATCTATGCATTACTAGATGATGAGGAACTAAAAAAACGCGGCGGCATGTTGGACCGCGAGCAGATGACTGCTATCCTCAAGGCCCACAATTACCCTCCAGAGCATGAACGGATCATTGAGGAAGTCATGCGACGCTTCGACCTGCTCTACGACTCGGCCGATCACGGAGAAAAACATCGTATGCTGATCCCGCTGATGATGAATGAACTGATGCCCAGCTTTTCGTGGCCTGAGGCAGGCACGCTAGAGTTCCGATTTCAATACCAAGTGATGCCGGCGGGTCTGTTGCCAGCTTTCATGGCGCGCCGTCACCTCGACTTGAGTAAGAATGTGCCTGCATGGAAGCACGGCTGTGTACTGTCGTTAAAGCAATGTCAGGCACGAGTAATCGCCGATACGGAACAGAAGCGTGTGCTTGTCAGTGTGCACGGCCCTGAGGCTTCCCGGCGGGAAGCACTGGATGAGGTGCGATTCACTTTCAGCGCCCTTCACGGTGTGATCGACAAACTTGCAGTAGAAGAGCTAATTCCTGTTCCCAAACGCCCCGATGCGCCCATGCTCAAGTACAACCATATGCGTGCATTGCATTGGAAAGGCATCGGCGAGTACGAGGCCGAAGGCACTGAACCAGGTGAGACGATCACGGTGAACGTGAGGGAAGCACTAGACGGCGTGCGCGGCCAAGCCCAGCGCCAACGGGATGACGCCGAATACGCCCGCACTCAAGAACGCGGCAAATACATTATCTACGGGGACTACAACGAAGGAAATAAGCAGATGAACATCGACGACCACAGCATCAACGCCCGCGACATCAGCAACAGCCAAGTTGGCCAGACGCTGACGAACTGCCAGAACATGATCCAACAGCAGGCACCGGGAGAGCTGAAGTCCTTGTTGGAAAAGCTGGAAGAGGAAGTGAAGTTGCTTCTGCCAAAGCTGCCGGAGGACAAGCAGGAAGAAGCGGCTGGGAACCTGGAACTGCTGACGAAAGCGGTCACGGGCACGAAACCGAATCGGGCATGGTATTCCGTCTCGTCAGAGGGGTTGCTGGAGGCGTCCAAGTTTGTGAAGGACTTTACTGGCAACATTGCCGGGCCGGTGGCCAGCCTGGGCAAGCTCGTTGGGCTTGCGTAAAGAGGCCCCGCCTACACCGGCGGGTTCCAGAACCTGGTAAACCGCTCAATCCCCAAAGCCTTACCCGTCGCTGTTTCCACGGTGACTACCGCACCATTCAAGCGCACTCTTCCTTTGCCGACGCCGAATCTTGTGGGTAGCAGGGTGTTGAACTTCTCCAGCACGGGGTCGATCTGGCTGCCGATGACGGAGTCTTCGGGGCCGCACATGCCGGCGTCGCATTGG
>JAQGPI010000381.1 GCA_028293175.1 Verrucomicrobiaceae bacterium
CTATCCCGGGAATGCCATCCGTGTGCAGATCAAAGAGAAGCTGGAGTTCAAGGACTGGCGGCACATCAGTTTCACTTATGATGGGTCCAGCCGTGCTGAAGGCCTGCACCTGTTTGTGGACGGTCAATCCCTTCCCACCAACACAGTGCGTGACCATCTGTACAAAGACATTTCCTATCTGCCCGAATGGGGCGACCTCGACAGCGGCAAAGTCGCTGATGCCGAGCCCGGCGACCTCATTTCATTGCAACTGGGCGGTCGCACCCTTGATTCAGGTCTGCGCAGCGCGGGCATTGATGAATTGCGTATCTTTGACTGTGAATTGAGCCGCCCTGAAGTTGCCCGCCTTGCCGGGAACCAGGCCAAGGTCCCAGAGGCGGAGTGGTTTGACTGGTATGCGCGTGAGCAAGACCCCGCTTGCAGGGAGGCCCTGGGTCATCTGATGACGGCGCGCAACGCGGAAAACGATTTCAGCACCAAGCTACAGGAACTCATGGTGATGACGGAAAAGCGCGGTCCACGCCGCGCCACGCCCATTCTCAACCGTGGCGTTTACAATCAGCCGGGGGAACTGGTGGAAGCGAACACTCCGTCCGTGCTTTCGCCGCTGCCCGCCAATGCGCCACGTAATCGCCTGGGGCTGGCGCAATGGTTGACCGATGCCAGCAATCCTCTCACCAGCCGGGTGGAGGTGAACCGTATCTGGCGGCACTTCTTTGGCCGTGGACTGGTGGCCACGCCGGAAGACTTCGGCTTGCAAGGCAGCGTGCCCTCGAATCCAGCGTTGCTCGACTGGCTGGCAGTGCATTTCCGTGAGTCCGGCTGGGACATCAAAGCACTATGCAAGGAGATTGCCTTGTCGCAGACATTCCGACAGTCTTCCCTCCCCGCCCATCCGGCCAACCGTGCTGAAGATCCCGATAACTTGCTGCTGGCCCGGGGCCCTCGCAACCGCCTCTCAGCGGAGCAAATCCGCGATGCGGCGCTGGCAGCCAGCGGCCTGCTGGTGCCCACGCTCGGCGGCCCAAGCGTGCTGCCTTACCAGCCGACGGGCTTATGGGAAGACAGCGGTACCCAGCACATCTACGTACAAGGCAAAGGCGACAGCCTCCACCGCCGCAGCTTGTACACCTTCTGGCGGCGCACCTGCCCGCCGCCAATGATGAGCGTCTTCGATGCGCCTACGCGTGAATTCTGTCGTGTGAAGCGCGAGGCCACCCTCACGCCCTTGCAGGCACTGGCGCTCGAAAATGACACCGGCTTCCTCGAAGCGGCACGCGTGCTGGCGGAAAAGCTGGTGCAGCAGTGGCCCTCTGAAACGCAGTCGGCGGAACGTGTACGCCAAGCTTACCGTCTGCTCACTGCGCGTCTTCCCGCCACTGCCCAGGCGGCTTCCATGACCGCTCTAGTAAATGAAGCACGCGAGTATTACACCGGCCAGCCAGCCGATGCAGAGAAGCTGATGGCCGCCACCGGGGAGGCCCCGCGCATCGCTGCCCTTCCTCCGACCGAGGTGGCCGCGACTCTGCTGATGACCCGTGCGCTGCTAAGCAGCGAACCTTTCCTAGCCTCTTACTGAGCCAGCCCATGCATTGCCAACGCTACTCTGACATCCGCCATCTCGGCCGCCGTGAATGGCTGGCCCGTACCAGCCTGGGCATGGGTGGCGTTGCGCTCTCCTCTTTGTTAGGCGGGGGCGCTGAAGCCAATGCGGCGGGGACTGCCGGCATGCCCGGTATGCCTCACTTTGCGCCGAAGGCGAAGGGGGTGATCTTCCTGTTCATGAGCGGCGGCATGTCTCAGTTCGAGTCCTTCGATCACAAGCCAGAGCTCGTCGCCCGCTCACGTCAGCCTTTGCCCGATTCAGTGTTCAAAGGTCGCAAGCCGTTGGGGATGTCGAAGCTGCAAGGCACCTTTCCCATGATCGGCTCTGCCTTCCCGTTCAAGCAGCACGGACAGAGCGGCGCCTGGTTCAGCGATCGTTTTCCTTTCCTTGTGAAGCAAGCCGACCGCATGTGCTTCTTGAAGGGCATGGTTTCGGAGGCCGTGAATCACGATCCAGCCATGATCTTCATGAACAGCGGCGAGCAACTGCCTGGCCGCCCCAGCATGGGTTCTTGGATCAGTTACGGCCTGGGCTCGGAGAATGAAAACCTGCCCTCCTTCATCGTGCTGGTGACCAAGAAAGTGGCAGATCAACCACTGTCCACGCGACTGTGGGACAATGGCTTTCTGCCTTCGCAGCACCAGGGCGTTCCCTTCCGTGCTGGCAGGGACCCTGTTTTGTTTTTGAGCAATCCCGAGGGTCTTCCAACCTCTTTGCACCGCAAAATGCTCGACCGACTGCGCGAGGTGCAACAGGATGAACTGGCCCGGCGGGGCGAAGCGGAAATCGCGGCACGCATCGAACAGTGCGAGATGGCCTTCCGGATGCAGGCCTCCGTCCCAAAGGTCACCAGTCTTGAAAGCGAAACAGCCGTCACGCTCGAACGCTATGGGCCGGATGTGCACACGCCGGGCTCCTTCGCCCACAACTGCGTGCAAGCGCGCCGCCTCTGTGAAAACGGCGTGCGCTTCGTGCAGCTCTACCATCCCGGATGGGACCACCACGGTGTCTTGCAAAAGCAGTATTCTGCGAATGCCAAAGAGGTGGATCAAGCCTCCGCAGCACTCTTGGAAGACCTGCATGAGCGCGGTCTGCTGAAGGACACGCTCGTGGTTTTCGGCTCTGAATTTGGCCGCACTTGCTACTCCCAAGGCCACGTCAACAAAGACGGAGAATACGGTCGCGAACATCACCGCGATGCCTTCACTTATTGGATGGCGGGTGCAGGGGTGAAGCCTGGCTTCACGTACGGCGGCACCGATGATTTCGGCTTCGACGTCGTGGAGGGCAAGGTGGCGGTGAATGACCTCCACGCTACCATGCTGCATCTGCTGGGCATTGATCACGAACGCTTCACCTATCGTTTCCAGGGGCGCGATTTCCGCCTCACCGATGTGGCAGGCCACCTCGTGAAACCCATCCTCGCCTGAGATGCGTTTTCCCCTTCTGCATTCGCTCTGCATCATCACGGCTTGCGCCGTCGTCGGATGTCGCAAAGCCCCTCCCCCAAAGCCTAGCAAGGCCAAGCGCGAAGAGAGCAGCGTCCGCCAGTCTCTCGACCGCGAAAACACCAAGAACTTCGCCAACGCGATTCGTGGGGTGATGGAATGGCACAATGCCCAACCCCTGCCGCAAGGGCAGCCGGCGCACGCCGCCGTAGCGCAGGAGTTTTCAAAGCGGCTTCAAGCCGTTCCTTCGAAAGGTCTGCCGCCGGATATCCTCGGAGCATGGCAGACTTTGCAGCAGGCCAGCCAAAAGCTCGCCACTCTACTCACAGCCTCTGCGCCGCCCGCTTCCGCTGACTTGCAGAAGGTTAAAGAGGAAGGTAGAAAAGCAAGCGAGACGCTCAATCAATGGCTCGCCAGCCAGGGGTTTGGCGACCTGCATTTTTGAGGCTCACGGCTCCACCACTAGGAGCTCATCCTGGGACCGGAAACGCTTGTGCCAAATATAGCGCTGGAACAGCACCTTGATGGAAGCCGTCATCGGCACGGCCAGGATCGCACCGAGCAGACCGCCCATGACCAGGGACCAGAGGAAGACGGACATGATGACCGTCATGGGATGAAGTCCTACACTTTCACCCACGATTTTGGGAGTGATGAACAAACCGTCGATCTGCTGCACGATCAAGAAAATGGCGAGCACGATCACAGGGAAGGCCCAGCTTGGCCATGAACCAGGAATCAGGTAGCTGCCCCCTTGCACGGAGGCGATGATCACGGCAGGGATCATACAGACGACGATGCCCAGGTACGGGATCATCCCGAGAACGCATAAGGACAGCCCAATGAGCCAGCCAAATTTTAATCCCACTATCACCAAGCCCAAACCCGTGGCAACACCGTTGATCAAGCTCACCACAAGCTGGCCGCGGAAGAAAGCAATCAGGTAGCGGTTGATCTCCGTAATCGTGCCCACAACCTCGTCCTTGAACCGGGAGGCGCGCAGCGGCACATAGTCCGACCACCGGCTGGCGATGGTCTTGCTCTCTGTGAGGAAATAATACAGGTACAGCGGCACAATCACGAGGCTGAGCAGAAAGCCGAACATGCCCATGAAACCGCCCAGGCTGCGCTTCACCACGCCCCAGGTGGTGGGCACAATATTGGTCATCACCTTCTTGATCCAGTCACCGCTCAGCAGAGTGTTCAGGTCAAAATTGTCCTCATCAATCGCCATGATCGCCGATGGATCCGGGGGCACAGCCGGTGTTTGTGGGGAGGGAGCGGGGGCGGGAGGAGGAATGGTTGGGTCCTCCTCTTTTTTGGGCGTCGCTCCGAGATATTCCAGGATCTCAATGTTGTAGTCCTTCTTTAGCTTCGCGTGCCATTCGTTCACCCAGGCGGAGGTCTGGCCTCTGGCTTTATCCACGTATGCTGGCACTTCCTTGGCAAATTCGCCACCCTGCCGCACCAGCGTAGGTACAATCAAGAGCAGCACACCCACAAACAGCACTGTCGCCACGCTGAACACCAGAAGGACCGACTGCTGGCGCTTGATGCCCCATCTCACTAACCGGTTCACCAGCGGCTCCAGCAAGTAGGCGAGCACTCCTGCTACTGCAAAGGGAATCAGGATGGGCTGAAGGAAAGCTATGATTTGTGTGCCG
>JAQGPI010000421.1 GCA_028293175.1 Verrucomicrobiaceae bacterium
CTTGCCGTCTTCGGTAAGGAGAAGCACGAATACGAGCTGGCCGTCGCGCCACTTGGGGCCGCCGATGAACAGGGGGCTCTGTGGCCGCAGGATGGTATCGGTCTTCACTAGCACTTGTTCCTGGCGCCAGAACTGGAGATTCAGCTTCAACCCGCCGCCCACTGCCGGGCCTTTGGAGTCGAGCTTGATAAACAGCTCCCGGGATGGGACCACCCAGCTCTCGTACTGGCGAAAGACGTCCTGCGTGTGCTCGCCTATGATGTCAAAACGGGTGAAGTGAAACACCTTGCCCAGGCGCTTCGCCAAGTCCTTCAAATCAGCGGGCACCGAAGCGGGCAGGGCCGTGGCTTTGCCATTGGTGGCGTAAATCAGGGCGCCCCAGACCTTGCCAGAAGTGGCAGGCTTTGAGGCTGGCATTGATCCAGGATTGACTTGGGCGCGCGCAGAACTCAGGCCGCCTGTCAGCGAGAGAGCGAGGAGGATGACAAGGCGCTTCATGCGATGGCCTTCAAGGAACGGTCATGTGGGGGCTGGCGTCGTTCATCGACAGCACTTGCAGCACTTCGCCACTGTCCGAAAACAGCGTGGTGGCCACCATCGGCTCGGTGGCGCTGTGATGCACCTTGTAGCCTA
Organism: Verrucomicrobiaceae bacterium; assembly: GCA_028293175.1. Taxonomy (GTDB): domain Bacteria; phylum Verrucomicrobiota; class Verrucomicrobiia; order Verrucomicrobiales; family Verrucomicrobiaceae; genus CAINXC01. The sequence goes on from JAQGPI010000421.1 coordinate 634, forward strand.
CCACTTTGCTGTCAGCCGGGATGGCCTCCAGGCCATCGAGCTCCAGCACCGTGGCGTTCGCATCGTCGGAATGGTAGGCGCGTGGCTGGATGTTGCTGTTAGGAGCGTAAGTGCTCTGCACTGTCGTGGCACCATCCGAGGTGGAGTTGTCCTGGAACATGACCTGCCCCACCAGCATGATCAGGGCGGCGGCTCCGGCAATGACGATCCATGGGCGATGCAGCCACCCCAGCCAGGGAGAGCGCTTCTCCTGCTGGCGTATCTCGGCGCGGTCCAGTTCGGCGATGCGTTCCATGATCTGGCTGTTGAAGAAGTCGGGATGCGACATCTCAGGCACCTTAGGGAAGTGCGTCTTCACATCGGCGCACAACTGGCGCATGGCCTCAGCTTCAGCACGCAGGGCAGGATCGCTCTGCAACCGAGCCTCAAAGCTCGCGGCCTGGGCAGCATCCATGTCGCCGTCCAGCCAGCGAGTCAGTTCCTGTTCGTCATGATTAGTGTTCATAAGCATCCTTTAGTATTTCCTGGAGTTTCTTGCGGGCGTAAAAGAGGCGGGACATAACGGTGCCGATGGAGGTCTCGGTCACCTTGGCGATTTCATCGTATTGCAGGCCTTCCACCTCGCGCAGCACTACCACGGTGCGGTGGTCTTCGCTGAGCTGGTTAATCGCAGCCTGGATTCGGCCCCCCAGTTCTGCATTGCTTAGCGCCTTGTCCGGGCGGACGTGACCGTGGGGAATGGCCTCTGCGGTGGGGTCGGGATGGTGGTCGGCACGATTGTCATCAAACTCACCCGCGCTGTCGATGCGCCGCTTGCGCAGCATGTCGTAGGAGCAGTTGTGGGCGATGCGGTACAGCCAGGTGTAGAAACTCGAGTCCAGCTTGAAGCTTGGCAGCGCGCGCCAAGCCTTGATGAAGGCCTCCTGCGCGAGGTCCCAGGCATCGGATTCGTTCTGGATGAGGTTGTAGGTCATGGAGTAAACCCGCCCGCGGTACTTCGTCACCAGCGCATCGAAGGCCCGTGCATCGCCGCCTTGCGCGCGCGTCACGAGTTCGATGTCTGTTACGTCCTCTGCAGCGGCAGGTGCAGTCGCGGAGGATGACGTCATAGTTGGGGAGTCAGTGGGTCCGACGAAGGGCGTCGCGACTTTATTCAGCCAAAAAGTAGCGTTTTCCGTGACGATCAGCGTTTGGAGACCGCAGGGCCACCATTGAGGATCTTTTCCAGGTTTGCATCCGCTTTTACGCCCTTTTTGACCGCATCCTTGTAGTTCTTGCGGGCATCGTCCCACTTAGGCGGGTCCCAGGTCACGTACAGCACGGCCAGATTGAAGTAAGCCTCACCGTAATCCGGGTCGATGGCTAGGGCCGCCTTAAATTCGCGCTCGGCGCGTTCGCCCAGACCCATCTTGCTGGAGATTACCCCCAGGTAATGGCGGGCGCGGGCGTTTTTGCCGTTCAGCTCCACGCTCTTCTGGAAGGAAGACAGCGCCTCGTTCAGGCGGTCGCGGCGGAACATCGTCACACCCAGCATGTAGTGGGCGGTGGCGTTGTTGGCATCGTAGGCGAGCGATTTCTTGAGGGTGACCTCGGCTTCATCCAGCTTGTTCTGCTGCACGCGAGCCCAGGCCAGACCGGCGAAACCTGAGGCGTTCTTGGGATCAGCGCGAAGGACATCCGAGTAAGCCGTGGCCGCATCGTCGAACTTCCCGGCGCTGAGAGCTGCATTGCCCTTTTCCAGCAAACCATCCACTGCGGCAGCACCACTGGCGGTCGCATCGGCAGCCGGCGCTCCTGCTTTCTTGCTGTCGCTCTTGGCCATCAGGGTAGCCTGAATGCCGCCCTCGCCGGTGAATTCCTGTAGCTGCGGGGTGGTGAAGAGCTTCCGCTCCTCATCGCTAAGGGTGAAACGCGTGCCGCCCAGCTGCTCCACCTGATCGATCAGATCCTTGGAAGCGTTTTCCGTCTTTTGGATTTCCGCGATCACCGCCGATTTCTGCTGCTGCTGACGCGCTTGCTGGCGGAGCTGACGGAGGACTACGCTGCGGAGAAGCTGATTTTCTAGTACGATTTGGTCGGATTCAGTCGGATTTCCTTTCTTCGGGTTCGCAATTCGTGCCCGTAGCTCCTTCAAATTCAGGGTCAGCTCGGAGACTTGCGATTCCGCTGCGGCATTGTCTTTCTTCAGCCTCACCAGTTCGCCCTGGATCTGGGTGAGCTGGCCTTTCAACTGCACGATTTCCTGGTCTTTGCGGCTGGCATCGGCCTGGAGGGTCGCCACCTGCTTGCGCGCATCATCGAGATCCTTCTTCAACCGCTCGTTTTGGTCACTGAGATCCTTCAGGTTGGCAGGCACCGGCCCCGAGGCCTGCATCCCGATAAGTTTTGTATTCGCGGTGTCCCGCTCCTGCGCCAGCTTGTCCCGATCCTGCGTGATCTTTTCCAGTTCCTTCTTGAGGGCATCTTTGTCCGTGCTGATCGTTTCCAGCTTCTTGGCAAGGTCATCCCGGTCTTTTTGCAAGGCCGTGAGACGCATGCTGTTCTCCATGAGATCCTTGGTCTGCTTCATCACCGCGCCTTCGGCCTTCGTCAGGCGCCCTTGGGATTCCTTCAACTGGGCGGTTGTGTCCGCGTAATCGGACCGCACCTTGTCCAGTTCCGCCTTAGCAGCGCCATTCGTGGCCGCCTGTTTCTCCAACTCGTTGATCTTGGTCTGCTGGGCGGTGGCGGTTTGCGTCAGCGTTTGATACATGCCCGAAACTTGGTCGCGCTCCTTGATCGCCGTCTCATAGGCCATGCCATAGCGACCCACCTGCGCCTGCATTTCCGTGAGCTGCTGCTTGAGCGCCTGGGTCTGCGCATCAATGGCATTGCGCACCGTCTTCATCGCCTCATCCAAGGAAGGCGGTGCCGACGTTGCGGGGGCAGATGGAGCGGCACCGACTATTGGAGCGCCAGCCCCGAAACCGGCGGGCTGCGCAGGCTGAAATTGACCAATAATGGAGGTCGAAGGAGGTTCACCGGGCTGCGGAGCGGGTGCGGGGGCAGGTGCGGCCACCACCGGCGCAGCCGCCTTGATTTGGGCGCTCGCGAGCGCATCGGCCAGCTTTTCCCGGCGCATCTTCATCATCACTGGCTCCCAGTTGGGAGCGCTCTTCGCAATGTTGTCAAAAATGCCCTGCGACTGCTTGTACTTCTCCACCGCCTGCGGCGCATTGCCCGCCTGCACCAAACGATCCCCTTCATTGAAGATCATGTAGGCGCGCAGGTACTGCTCAGAAAAATCATCGGAAGACTGCGCACCCGCCGGAGCGATACCGAAAAAAAGCGCCGCCAGGGCGAGAAACAAAAAACGAAAAGCGTGCATGGATTGAAAGAGGGACGCGCATATTAACGCTCCCGCGCGAATTTGTAAATGCAGGAGAAAAGAACCAGACGGGCGTTTGCCCCGGAATATACGGTGCGTTTGTGCTGATGGTTCGGCAAATCGATGGTGGAGAGCGGCCAAACTTCCCAACCTCGAACTCTCCTTAAAGGTCAACGGCAACCGCTTTGCTTTGACTACATTCCGCTCATCCTTCAAAGTTTTCGGAGAAGACCGACCCCAGCCCAACAAGACCGAATATGAGTAAGATCGTAGTGCAGGCGTTTATCACCCTCGACGGCGTGGTGCAAGGCTGTGGCGGCGCCGACGAGGACTGCGAAAACGGCTTCGAACACGGCGGTTGGGCGATGGACTATGACGATCAAATGGACAAGCTCAATGAGGGCGGGAAGCTTGTGGCGGAATGGGAGAGCAAGACCGAAGCTCTGCTGCTCGGCCGAAAAACGTACGAGATTTGGGCGAGCGCCTGGGGTGTATGGGACGAGAATGCTGAGGGCCTCCAGGGTGAGCTGACCCGGAGGTACAACCGCGTCCCTAAATATGTTGCCTCGCGCACACTCACCGAGCTCGGCTGGAAGAACTCCCTGCTTCTCGGTCCCGACCTACCGGCTGAGGTGGAGGCCCTGCGTGCCAAGCCCGGCGGCGAAATCCGCGTGTGGGGAAGTACCGAACTGATCAAGACGCTGGCTCAATACGACCTCGTGGACGAGTACCGGCTGGCTGTGTATCCCATCGTGCTGGGCACCGGCAAGAAGCTGTTCTCTGATGGGTTTGCACTCTCGCAGTTTACCCTGGCCGAGAGCAAGGCGTTGCAGTCTGGAGTGGTGGTCAATACCTACCGGCGGGCTGCGGGGAGTGAGATTTACACAAAGAGAAGCGAGGGCGGGTCATGGCGACCGTGGTATTCGGGGCCCAAGTAAAAACTTGTCTAATTTGAAGACTCGTCAGTGCGCGAAGCGCTGTGGAGTGCGTGCAGCTTGCTGCCGCTGCTTAACCAGGCAGTTTGCTGGCGTCAACGGCCAAACGACAACCTTTATGTGTTCACGCTGAGCTTGGAACAGTATGCGGCAGCTAGCTGCACGCACTCCACAGCGCTTCGCGCCCACAGACGCGCGAGCGATTTTGATCCGTCTGCCTTGGCGTAACGTTCCGGCTTTTCAATTCTGCTCCCGGCGCGCCGCATAGTACCGCTCCAGCCAAGGCAGGGCAAATTCCTCGTAATCTCGTTCCGCCTGTAACTGTGCAGGTCTTAATACCAGATCGTCCATGTCCCTCTCTCCCACCGAAGAATAGAAGAAGAAACGCGGATACAGCCGGTGCTTTTTGAAAACGAAAGGATCGCCAAACTCACGCTCAAAAAACAGTCCGTAAGACAGCCAAACATAGCCAATGCCGCAAACCAGCAGTGCGGCAGCGATGATAATAAATGGTTTGCGGCGTGCTTTTGTCATGGACCGGCAAAATGCGAAGAAAAGCATCACCAAGAATCAAGCAATCAGCTCAGGAATCACATTCACCTTTTCAGCCACGCCCGTGAGCCTGAAATCCAGGCCGGCGTAGCGGTAGGTGAACTTCTCGTGATCAAAGCCCAGCAGACGCAGGATGGTGGCGTGCATATCGCGCACATGTACTGGATTCTCCACGGCGGCGAAGCCGAATTCATCCGTGGTGCCGTGGGTGTAGCCGCCCTTCGAACCGCCACCGGCCAGCCAGGTGGTGAAACCGTAGTGATTATGGTCGCGACCGCGCTGTTTGCCCGCGTTCGAGCCTGGGGAGGGGAGTTCCACAGCGGGAGTACGGCCAAATTCGCCGCCCCAGATCACAAGCGTTTCGTCAAAAAGACCGCGCATTTTTAGGTCCGCAAGCAAGGCGGCGATGGGTTTGTCCACCTTCTCGGCCAGCTTCTTGTGCTCCAGAATTTCGTCGTGATTGTCCCAGGGCTGGCCGGGGCCGGTCCACAATTGCAGGAAACGCACCCCGCGCTCCAGCAGGCGGCGGGCGATGAGGCATTGCTTGCCAAAATCGCTATCGCCGTAGGCCTGCCGCACCCATTCGGGCTCCTTCATGATGTCGAAGGCATCGGTCGCCTCCATCTGCATGCGGTAGGCAAGCTCGTAGCTTTGCACGCGCGCCTCTAGCTGGCTGTCGTTTTCGCGCTCCTTGAGGTGAGTCTCATTCAGCTCGTGCAAAAGATCGAGCTGGCGGCGCTGCTGCTTCATGTCCAGCGAGGTGTTCTTGATGAACTCCACCAGCTTGTCTACGCGCGTGTCTTCAGTATTGATATAAGCACCCTGGAACACGCTGGGCAGGAAGGCCGACTGCCAGTTCTTGGTGCGGCGAGTGGGCATACCGCGCGGGCACATGGAAATGTAACCGGGCAGGTTCTGGTTTTCCGTGCCCAGTCCGTAAGTGACCCAGGAGCCCAGACTGGGGCGGTTCAGACGACCTTCGCCGCAGTTCCACAGACCCAGGGAGGGCTCATGGTTCGGCACATCGGCGTGCATCGAACGGACCACGCACAAGTCATCGGCGAAGGCGGCTGTTTCCTTGAAAATGTCGCTCACCTCCAGGCCGCATTGGCCATACTTCTTGAATTCCAACGGGCTCTTCAACCCTGCGCCGGTGGGGCGCTCCGTCTTCAGAAGCTGCGGCAGCGCCTTGCCGTCCATCTTCGTCAGCATGGGCTTCGGATCGAAGGTGTCCACGTGCGAGGGACCGCCATTCATGAACAGATGGATCACCCGCTTCGCCTTCGCCTCAAAATGCGGCTGGCGCACCGCTAGGGGATTCTTGGAATCCATGGCCACCACACCTGCACGGGCCGTCGATTCGCCAAAAAGATGCGACAGCGCCGTCGCACCAAACCCCATGCCCACCTTGGCAAGCATCTGGCGGCGGGTCAGGAAGGCATCGCTAAGATTGAAAGAGTGATGGGACATGCGTTCAGGTCTTTGGGGTACCTAGCATACGCCGCTTTTGCGCCAAGTGTATCTGATTCCTGGGGTTTTAGGGCGGGATAGGGGGTGAAATACGTCTCTGTTGCGCGCCTTTCCGGGAAGGGGGACGGTGTGCCATGGCAGAGGGCTCGTCATTGGCTGAGGACAGAAACCGGGGAGCGGAACTCATTGAGAGAGTTTTGGCTGGTCGCTTGTCACCTGAAGACGCGCTTGAGCAGTGGCCGGAGCCTATCGATTCACAGGCGTGGACCCTGACCGAGGCCTGGACGAACCTTCAGCACTTTGGCGATGATCAAGATTTGTTTGCCAAGGATGCGGAGTACGCCGCCGCTTGCCGAGAAAGGCTGGGGAAATACGCGGCAAACTGCGCGTGGAGGCGGTGGAACTCGGAGACGAGCCGTCCAAAGGCTGGGACAGCCTCTCCACTGACAGCCGTCTTGCCCGGATGATCTTCGGTGCTTTCGGCTATGGGGTGGGCTATGTGCCAGTGATGGGCTTCCTGATGCCTTGGAGAGACCTCGGCATGACAGAGCTGATCCGGCTCACAGGCCTTGTAGGCTTAACTTTTTGCCTGCTTTTGACGTGGCTCGGAGTCTGCCGCAAGCGACCGTTCTTTTTCGGTGCCATGCTGGGTCTGGGCATTCATGCGGCGCTTATTGCATGGATGTGGTATGGCAAGCTGAGCAGGTGAAAGGGGTCTGTTCTCGCGCTTGCGAAAGGAGCGCCGGCACTCCTGCCGGTTGTCGAAAACAAAGGCGGCGAAGCGACTATCTTCCGAGAAGTCAGCGTGGGGGCTGAGTTGTTCGTTAAAAAGTGTGGCGGCTGTGCCGCAGGTTTATGGATAACCGGCAGGAGTGCCGGCGCTCCCTTCGCAGGCGCGATAATGGATCACTTTCAATTTATTGAAGGGTATCACAATCTTGCCTAGCGTTGAGCGGAAACGGCCTCTGAAGCCGCACAAGTTTCGGTTTGCACCTCACCCAGCCGTCGCTCCAATCGCGCCTGAAAACTCCGCCAGCATTTCACCGCACGGGCGCGGAAGTCGGCGGGTGTGATCTGGAGCGCACGCAGGCAATCTCGGTGATCCCAGGCAACAACGATGGCGGTGGCGAAGTGGATGGCCCTGAACTGCCAGCGCCAGAGGCGTTGCACGGCGGGCGGAAGAAGCTTCAAACGCTCGAACAAGAAGTCGCGCTGGAACGACAGGTGGCCCATCTCGTCGCGCAGGATCTTCTTGGCCACAGTTTGGACCACCGGATCGGTGCAACGCAGCGCGAGCAGCCCGAAGTAAACTTCGGCGATGAGTTCGGCGGTCAGCAGCACCTGGATGTTAAATTCCAAATTCACCAGATCGCGCATCCAACGAAATACGGAGTTGGTCCACTGCTTGGTAAGCAGGGTGCCGCGCAGATGGCCGACGGTGCGGGCGAGGAGGGCGGCGTGGCTTTGCTCCTCGGCTACGAACAGGTCCACGGCACGCCGATAGCCGCGCAGGTTCTCCAGCGAGGCGATGCTGCGGGTGTAGCGGCGCAGACGGGTGCCGCCGCCGCTCTCGCCAAGCTGGAAGATGGCGATGGACCGGACGATGGCTTGGCGTTCCCGTTCCAGAAGGTCGCAGACGACCGGAGGGAATTGCAGCTCGTGATTGAGGCGCGTGTTGATTTCGAAGTGGCTGATCCAATGCAGGGCGTTCATAATGATGCAGGTATAGGTTAGGCAGGTTGAAGGGCAGGAATGTGTTGCAGTTCAGCGGCGATCTGGCGCAGCCGCTGCATGACGGCATCCACCGTCTCATCAAGAGTGGAGGTACCGGCGGTGACGCCCACATTGCGGGCGGTGAGGAACCACTCGGCTTCGAGTTCCTCTGGTCGCTCGATTTGCACGGTGGGCAGCCCATGAGCGATGGCTTTTTGGGCGAGCTGGCGGGTGTTGTTGCTGTTCCTGCCGCCGATGACGACAATGTGATCGCAATCGCGGATAAGGTCCTCCATCGCGGTCTGCCGCTGCTTGGTGGGACGGCAGACGGTGTCGATGAAGCGCACCTCAGAGGCGGGATAGCGGCGTTTGATGGAATCGACGAGGCGCAACGCGAGGTCCACCGGCTGCGTGGTTTGCGCCACGACGCCGAGCTTAGGATGTGGCGGTATGTGTTCGATGTCTGCCTCGCTCAGCACAACGGCGGCGTGAGGAAAATCGCCCGTGAGTCCACGCACCTCGACATGCTGGTACTGGCCAATGACGATGGGTTGATAGCCTTCGCTGACGAGCAGGGCGAGAGCATCGTGGGCCTTACGCACCAGCGGGCAGGTGGTGTCAAGCACAGCGTGACCGGCCTTGCTCCAGGCCTGCCGGTTGGCATCAGAGGCACCATGGGCGGTGATGACCACCTGATGCGTGGCGGCGCTGGCGAGGTTGTCGAGATCGCCGCGTTGCGCGCCGACAGCATCGAGATGCCGATCGACGAGCGGGTTGTGGACGAGCTGGCCGAGAATGGTAAGCGACCCGCGTTGGGCGGCGGCGTGGGTGGCGCGCAAGGCGTCGCGGACGCCGAAGCACATGCCATGGTGTTGGGCGAGGCGGATGTTCATAAGCTTTGTAACACAAAGTGAGAGGGCACGGTGAGAGAAGGAGATGAATTTTGAAGATGCTAAGATTGCTGGGTGGCCTTGACGATTTCGCCCAGCACATCGACGTAGTTTTTGAACGCTTTGCGCCCTGCGGCGGTAAGCTCGTAGCTGGTGCGGGGGCGGTTGCCGGATTCATCGCGCGACTCCTTCAGGTAGCCCGCTGTCCCAAGCGTGCGCAGATGCGTGATGAGGTTGCCATCACTCATGCCCAGCTCGGCCTTGAGATCCTGGAAGGCCCACTCACCCCGGGTGCAGAGCAGCGTCATGATGGAGAGGCGGCCCTTTTCGTGGATGAGCTTGTCGATCTGGTCGAAGTCGATCATTCAGGCCGCACCTCCAGAGGTTGGCGGCCATAAACAACGGCGAGGGCGTAAAGCACATGCAGCAAGCCAAAGGTTAGGCCCATGGCCAGCGAGGCGGGCCCTAGATCGCTGGCAAGATTGCGCACCTCACCATTGGCCGCCCAGGCAAAAAAGAGGACAAGACCGGCAATCACAAACGCCCAGCCGAGTCTTACCAGAGAACGAGGCGAAAAGCTGGCCGTGGCCAGCAGCGCCAGGCCGTAGCACAAGATCCAAATGATGGCGGCGAGGGTAAGACTGCCCAAAAAGAAAATCAGCCCGAGGCCCACGCAACCCCCTACCAGCATCGGTGGAATGAGGGCGCGCAAAGCCATGCGCATGCCGGGCGAAACGAGGGGCTGCTGGCGGCGCGCAGCCTCCCTGGAAAGCAAAACAATGTTCATAACGGAAGCGATGCCGAGGATGGCGAGCCAAACGGCGACATAGGCGGTATCACTCATCGCCGCATCGCCATAATGCCCCAGGGCGTACTGCACCGGCCAGGCGGAGGCAAGAATTGCCAGGATGCCGCCCACCAGCGCCGCCGGTGCGGAAATCGCCCGGTAGATATGCGCCTTTTCCATCAAGGAACGGATGATCTGGAGATTTTCCAGCGCGGAGGAGGTCGTGGTCATGCACGCTACTTTGCGGGCCAAAGTGGAATGCGCAAGCGGAACTTTGTGCGGCAAAGCGGATTCGTTTCGCTTTTGTTCAGTGCTGGCCAGACGGCAGGCTACTTCTTCAACTTCGGCTTCACTTTTTCAAACACCTTCACCGGAGGCGTAAGCTCCAGCGGCACCTCCAGCCACTGCACGGCATCCACGATCACATAACCATCGGTGCCTTCGTTGCTGATCTCAACCCAGCTATCAGTGCCGGCTTCAAAACGATAAACGCCGACGGGTTGGAGGAGGTCTTTGATCTCGCCCTTCTTCTGCTCGTTCACGGTCACCTTCTGATCGCCATCAGCGCTGTGAATGGTGACGGGAACATTGGTGGCGCGGTTCTTGAGTGATGAGTAGGCGATGGCGACCTGATAGGTGCCTGCCTTGGGGATGTTAGGCTTGAAGCGGATGGTCTGCTGGCCCTTGGCTTCGTTGCCATCATGACGGTAGCCTTCGTTAACATAAGGGGGTGCGGTGCGGCCAGCGGCTTCAAAGCCATGGCGGTCGGCTTGTTCATCATCCACCACGATGCCGCCGAGCTGCTCGGCCTTCACGCCTTTGCCTTCGGGCATGGGAGCGGATTCAAAATCAAGCATCTGGTTGTCGGCGGTGAGGCGGTCTTTCAACTTCGCATAGTCGATGCCCTGGACGGTGGTGTTCTGCTCAATCGCCTGCACGGCGGCGGTGGCCGCGCTTTGGCCCAGCACCATGAAGACGGGCTCCATGCGGATGCTGCCATACGCAATGTGGCTGGCGGCGAGGCAGACAGGGACTAACAAGTTGCTGCATTCTTCCGCCTTGGGCCGCAGGCTGCGGTAGCTGATGGGGTAGGGGCGGGTGCCCACCTGCACATCGCCTTCATTGCGCACAAAGCCTTCCTTGGTGATGTAACGCTGCGCGTTGTGCGAGTCCATGTTGTAGGCACCCATGCCCACGCTGTCTTCCACCACTTCCTTGCGGCGGCAGTTCTTTTCGCTCATCACGTACTCGCTGATCATGCGGCGGGCTTCGCGAACATAGAGCTGGCGCGGCCAGTGATCGTTGTCGGCAAACTCATCCTTTGCGAGGCCGAACTTCTGGAAGGCGGTGCGCACTTTCTCCGGCACGCGCGGGCTGTTGGCATAGGTCCACATCAGGCCCTGCTGCCAGTCCTTGTGCGCCTGAATGATCTTGTCGCGCGTGGCATAGTCGCCATCGGGATAATCGTAGTTCATGCCAATGTAATCCGTGCTCACTGCGAAGTTGTTGTTCGTGTCGGTCTTGTGGTTCGGCATCGGCGTGGGATTCCAGGAGAAACGCTCATCGCCTGCTTCGCAGTTGCGCATCGCCAGCTCGAACATCGCTGGATCATAGTTCGCTGGCTTCTGCCAGTCGATGCGGTTAGCGGAATCGGTGGTGGTGCACATGCGGTAATTGTAGGCCTGGATGCGCTTGTCGCCGCTGAACTCCTCGCCAGGACCGGTGGGGTCAACGCCATGGATCACGCCGCTCTTTGGATCGCCGGGCTTCACATAAGGGTCCACCTGCTTGATGAACTGATGGCTGACGGTGTGGACGGTCTGCACGCCGTTGATGGTTTCGTCATACACCTTGTTAGCCTCGCGGCCCACATGATAGCCCACGCCCGCCTTGGCCATCAGGTCACCTTCATAGGTCGCATCAATGAACACCTTGCCAGTGAAAGTGCGGCCGCTTTCCATGATGATCTGCGTGATGCGCGCGCCGTCCTTGAACACCCCCTTCTTGAGATTCAGGCGCTCGTGGAAAACCACCGGCACCTTGGCTTCGGCAATCATATCGTCGTACACCTGAGTCGCTACGTGCGGTTCGAAGGTCCACATCGTATCCTCGTTGCCAGCGCCGCCATGCGGCTTCTTAGCGTAGTACTCCTCGCTGGTCTGCGAGGTCCAGCTCTTCGGGTCAGAGTAATGTTTGAAGATGCGCTGATAAAACTCGCGCGAGATGCCGCCGATGGCCTTTTTGTTGCCAATATCCGTTGCGCCCAGGCCGCCGGTGGTGAGGCCACCGAGGAACTTTGTTGGCTCGATCAGCACCACGCTTTTGCCCATGCGCGCCGCCTGGATGGCGGCCGTGATACCGCCGGAGGTGCCGCCATACACGATGATGTCATACGAGTCGGCGGCATGGGCCGCGGCGAGCGTAACCGTGAGCGATAGAAAAAGAAAAAGGCGGTGCATAAGTGAGGATTTAGCGGGAGGCATGATGAATGTCGAATATGGAATGACCAATGAAAAAAGCTTCCATCACGGGCTGGGTGCGCTACACAGCAAGGCGATGCGTCATCCGTTGCTCCTGATCACCTGTATTTTATCCGCCTTCTTCGCCTGTGCTTGCGATGGCCAGTCCATAGTGGTCGCGGGCAAAGGCGAAGGCAGTGTATGGAAGGTGGAAAGCGCCACCACGCACATGTACCTGTGCGGCACGATTCATCTGCTGCGCGAATCGGATTACCCGCTGCCTGGCAGCTACGAGGTGGCATATCGGGATAGCAAAAAGCTGGTGTTTGAGCTGCCGCCCGGCTCGCAGCATGACCCCCAACTGGCCGTTCGTATGCGGCAAGCCGGCAGCTACCCCGAGGGCTCGGACCTGCCTTCCAAGATTAGGCCCGAGACGTGGGACGCGCTCGCTGACTGGTGTACCAAAAATGGAGCGGGCATCGGTGCCTTCAAGCCCTTTCGCCCCTGGCTCGCCGCACTGACCATTGCGGCCACTGAGTACGCGGCTGTTGGGGCCGCACCTGATCGCGGCGTCGATTCCGTGTTCGAAGAACGCATGGTGAAAGACGGTAAGACCGGCGAAGGACTCGAGACCGTGGATCTGCAAATCGGACTGTTTTCCAAGCTCACGCCCAAGCAGCAGGAGCAGCTTCTGGAGCAGACGTTGGCAGAGGTTAAATCGCTCCCCGATCAGTTCGAGCGCATGATCACCGCCTGGCGCACCGGCAATGTGGATGACCTGAACAAGATGATGTTTGAAGAGGCAAAGAATTATCCCGATCTGATGGAGATCTTTCTCAACAAACGCAACGCGAGCTGGATCAGCAAGCTGCAAGGCTACCTGAGCAAGAACGAACCGGCAATGGTGCTGGTAGGGGCGGGCCACCTGGGCGGCGAGGGCGGTGTGATCGCACTGCTGAAGGCGAAGGGCTATAAGGTGGAGAAGGTCAAAGCTGATTAAGCCATGCGTTGACTGAGCGCGCTTAATCTGCGCTGGAGCGGTCCCACTTAGCGAATTTCCAGATGTCCGGATCAACCGTATTCCTCTGTGCCACTCCAGGCGTGCTGCGACCATCGGCCACATACTTTTTCAGCAGCTCGACCAGACGCTTCACCACCTCGGGATGCTCTGTCGTGACGTTCTTTTGCTCGCTTACATCTGTCGTCATGTCGTAGAGCTGGATCGGCGGCAGCTTGGCTGCCGCCTCCAGTTTTGCCTTGGCTTTCACTTTTGCGGGTACGGGACGCGGCTCACTCCAGCCGCCGGAGTCGGGGCAGAGTTCTAGCTTCCAGTTGCCTTGGCGGATGCTGAAGGAGCCATTAATGGAATGATGCACGATCGCCTCACGCACCGGCACATCTGTATCGCCCTTTAAAACAGGCAGCAGGCTCACGCTGTCCTCCGCCGCATTATCAGGAACTTTGAAGCCGATGATGTCTGCAGCCGTGGCCATGAAGTCCAGCAGGCACACGGTCTGGTTGCACACGCTGCCAGACTTCACTACTGCAGGCCATTGCACCATGAACGGCACGCGGTGGCCGCCATCAAAGATGTCCGCCTTCGTGCCGCGAAACACATAACTCGGATTGTGCCCGGCTTTTAGCAGGGTGGGGTAGTCCGCGCTCGGCGAGCAGCCGTTGTCGCTGGTTAGAACCACTACCGTGTTTTCGGCCATGCCGCCGTCTTCGAGCGCCTTCATCACCTGGCCAATCGCATCATCAGTCTCCATCACGAAGTCGGCATACAGGTTGATGCCGCTTTTTCCCTGCCACTCTCTAGTAGGCAGGATGGGCGTGTGAGGAGCGTTGAGCGGCAGATAGAGAAAGAACGGCTTGTCTTTGTGCTTCGCATTGGCCGCAATCACTTCGATGGCTTTCTTGGTGAGGGTCGGCAGCACGCTTTCACCCGTAAATCCAGGTGCTCCCGGCCCCTCGCGGGTGAACGACATTTTGTTGGCTCCAGCATTCATCGCTAGCTTCAGCCTTTCGGTGGGGTTGGCGGTGACATGGTCGTTCTCAATGAAGCAGTAGGGCACCATGTCGAGCGAGGCGCTGATGCCGAAGTACGTATCAAAACCAACGCTGATGGGTGTGTTGGTGAGCGGCTTGGAATAGTCCACACTGTCCACTTGCTCCGCCGTCTCGATGTTGAGTTCCGATACCTCCTTGCCTGGAAACTTCACCCAGTCCATGCCCAGATGCCATTTGCCGACGGCAGCGGTCTTGTAGCCCTGCTGCTTGAGCATGGAGGCGACTGTCATGCGGTCGTTTTCAATCAAGCGCGGACTGAGGCCGCCGAGTACTCCACTTTGCAGCCTGCTGCGCCAGTTGTAGCGGCCTGTCATCACACCGTATCGTGTAGGGGAACACACCGCCGATGATGAATGGGCATCCGTGAAGCGCATGCCACGCTGAGCGATCCTGTCCATGTGAGGCGTGGAAATTTTGCCCTTCTCATTGTTAGCCTTCACGTCGCCGTAACCCAGGTCATCACAGAGGATGAAAACAAAGTTTGGTTTGTCTGCCGCGCTGACAGCAGAGGCAAGGGCAAGAAGAGCAAGCAAGACGGGGCGTGCGGTCATGGCGCTCATTAACAGAGGTTGGAGACTGGGTCTTTCAGCTAGCAGAGACAGAAGACTTGAAGACACCAGACAGAAGATATGAAAGGCAGCACGCCTGGGACAGGGGATTGGATGCAAAAACCATCTTCCGGTCTTGTGTCTTGTGTCTTCCAGTCCTCTGTCTTTCTCCATGCCCTTCCGCAGCATCGAAATTTCTGATCCCGAATACACCCAGCCGGGCGTAAGCATGGTAACGGTGAAATCCGCCGCACTGAAGCGCCGGGCTGATCTGACCTGCTATGTGCCACCCGGCAAGCAGGCTGGCCCGCTGCCGCTCGTGATCTTGCTGCACGGAGTCTATGGCAGCCATTGGGCTTGGCTGTTCAAAGGGGGTGCCCATCGTGTTCTCGACCGCCTGATCATCGAAGAGGCTCTGCCGCCCATGATGCTTGCCATGCCCAGCGATGGCTTGTGGGGCGATGGCTCAGGCTATGTGCAGCACGTGGATGCCGACTACTCGCGCTGGATTGTCGAGGAAGTTCCCGCCGCGGCCGCCCTTGTGGAGCCTCGGGTGATTGATTCTCCACTGTTCTTGGCCGGGCTTTCCATGGGTGGTTACGGCACGCTGCGCCTAGGGGCCATTCACGCCGATAAATTCACTGCTCTCAGCGCCCACAGCAGCGCTACCCAGCCCAGCCAGTTGTACGATATTTCCGAAGAAAAACCCGACCAATACCGCCTGCTCGATCAACCTTCACTCAATGTGATCGACTGCCTCCTCGCCCATCGCGATCAATTGCCA
>JAQGPI010000465.1 GCA_028293175.1 Verrucomicrobiaceae bacterium
CGAACGGCGTGCGCCTGGACAAGCTTTTGGGCTCCGTTTATGGTGCCGCCCCCGCTCCCACCGATGCTGAAGTGGAAGCCTATTACGCCGCCAATATCGATGCCTTCCAAAGCGATGAACAGATCCATGTGATACACATCACCAAGGGTCTGGAGGGTGCCAAGAGCCGCGCCGAAGTGTACGAAAAAATGCGTGCCTTGCGCAAAGAGCTGGTCGCTGGCGCTGACTTCGAGAAACTGGCGGAGGGGCAGCGCGGCAACGATCAACAGCAGATTGATTTGGGCTGGTTCAAGCGCGGCGAGTTCATGGAGGAATTCGAAGCGATCGCCTTCTCCATGCAGAAGGACGAACTGAGCCCGGTCTTCACTACGCAGCTCGGTTTCCACCTGTGCAAGGTGATTGACCGCCGCGATCCCGCTCCAGTGCCGCTGGAAAACATCAAGGACCTCGTAGCGAACCGCATGATCGAGGAAGACCGCGACAAGAAATTCAATGCCTTCGTGGAAGAACTGAAGGCTGCGGCAGACATCAAGGACACAGAGCCCTGCGAGACAGGCTGCGGTTGCCACTAGACGGGTCTCCAAAGGAAATTAAATTTCCTTGATAGCTCGTTGTCCTGGCATGCATTTTGAGACGTAACTAGCGGCAGAAGGCGGTGAACCGACCGCTTTCCGCCATCGCTCCGGTCACTAACCACCTGCCTTACATGTCCTCAGAAACCGTTTCTTCTCTTCGCGGTTCCCTGCTTCTTGCAGCTCCCCTGCTGACTGATCCCAATTTCTCCCGCGCGGTGCTTTACCTCGCGGCGCACTCGGAAAAGGATGGCGCGTTCGGCTATATTCTGAACCGACCGCTGGACAAGTTCGTCGCTGAACTGCTGCCCACCGAGGACATGGGCCGGCTGGCGCGAGTGCCAGTGTTTTTGGGCGGCCCCGTCTCTACCGACAAGCTTTCCTTTGCCTCGCTGCAATGGAGCAACAAGCGCAATACCTTGAAGTGCCAGACACACCTCTCCGTGGACGATGCACTCTATGAGCTCGATATGGGCCATGAAGTGCGCGCCTTCGTCGGCTACTCTGGATGGTCCGAAGGACAGCTCGAGGGCGAGCTGAAGCTGCGCTCCTGGATCACCACCTCGCCCCAGCCGATTCTCATGACCGGTGAAGACATCACCACGCTGTGGGAGGACATCCTCAAAAACATGGGGCCTAAGTACGAACTCCTGGCCAGCATGCCAGGGAAGCCGGAGTTGAATTGATCTTCGGCTATTCCTTGCGCACCGCATCTAGCAATCGGCCGCGCAATGCCATCGATGCGGCTGCGGTGCACACTAGCAGCCCGCAGACGATGATCGCCAGCACCAGCCCGACCATAAAGCCAAGCGGCAGGTCATGGCTGGATTGATGAAGTGTTGGCCACACGGCCAAGCCGGCGCTCACCACACCCAGTACCACTCCGGCCAGCAACAGCGAGCCATGCTCGCCTACGATCATGCGTAGCAGTGCCGAGGGCTTAAAGCCCAGCGCTTGCATCAGCCCAAGCTCGCCACGGCGCTCCATCACATGCCGCGCTACCAGCACGCCGATGCCCGCCGTGCCGAGCAGCACGCCCAGCCCGCCAAGCACGGTAAAGATGCCGATGTAAGTGTTCTGCACAGCGCTGAAGGCATCGAACCGGTCCTGTGCGGGCTCCAGGGCCAGACCGCGCTGTTCGAGCTGCTTGGTCAGGTCTTTGCTCACTTCCTTTGCCCTGGCCGCCGGCGCATCCAGGAGGAAGAAACGGTAGCCCGCCGCATCCGGCAGCTTCGCCAGGAAGTTCTTTTCGCTGATGATCACCTTCCCCTGCAAGACCGAGCCCGCCAGCAGCGCCACCAGCTTCACCTTGAACTCCGCGCCCGCTGCATCCTTGTATATCAAGGTGTCTCCCACTCCCATGCCCAGGCCCCACATCGCCGTGTTCATGTCGGCAATCGCCGGCACCGCGCCATCGGCATCGGTTTGATCAAGCAGTGACCAGGATGCGGCGGCAGGCGAGGCGAAACCAAAGGCCTTACGGCTGTCCAGCGCAGCGGCGTTCACCGCCACAAGCTGCGGGTTCTGCGCCTTATTGAGATTAAGGCAGCTAGCGTCATCGCCGGGCCGCACGCGGAAGGGCACCACGGCCACGCCCTTCATGTCATCGGCATCCAGGCCGAAGGTTTCGCGGCCCGTCTTAGTATTGAGATCCTCATAAATGGGCAGCGATGATTCGCCCATTAGCACAAAGCCGCCGGTGCCGGAATCGCGCACGGTAGGATCGGTGCCAGCGGACAAACGAAACGCATTCACCGCCGCAACCAGGAAAATCCCGCCCGCCATCATGCCCAGCACCGCGAGACTACGCCCTGGTCTCCGCACCACATTGCGCAATCCAATCTGACCCAGGCTGCGCGCCAGCCGCTGTCCCCTGCCCTGCGCCTTCATCCATCCGGAAGCCAGCGCCAGCCCAGCGAACATGAGCATCGTGCCCGCGCCAAAGAACATGCCGCCCAACTCCTCTGCATTCGTCGCCTTCGTGCCTGCAAAGCTGAGCCCTGCCGCACCGATTAGCGAGACAACAGCCACCACCTTCCAGTTGCGCCAGCGAGCGGCTTTCTTCTTCGAAACCGCCTGCATTCCCTCACCCGCAAGCAGTGCCCGGGGTGCCGTCTTGAACAATCGGCGACTGGCAAACCACAGTGTGACAAGAGACACGACAAATGAGGACACCAGTGCAATGACCAGAGTCTCCGGCTTCGCAGCGAACATGAGTTTGAGGCCCACCGTCGCGCCACCCCACACGCCATTCAAACCGGCCAACGCCACCTTCGTATAAACGACTCCGCCCAGCAGACCCAGCAAACTGCCAAGCAAAGCAATCACGCCTGCTTCCGAAAGCAAAGCGCGCCGCACCTGCTTCTGCGTCCAGCCTAAGGCCATGAGCAAGCCTACCTGCGAGGCCCGCAGCTCGATCATGAACACAAACAAGAGCCCGGCAAACACCAGTGCCGCAGCGATGAGGAACATGCTCAGGCCCACAAACAGCCCGCCAAAATCCACGCTGCCCTGCGCCGCCGCTCCCGCTTCGGTTTTGAAGTCCCGCACTGCCAATCCGATGTCGCTGAGGCTCAACAGGCCTGCGATTTCGCGCTGCAAGTCCTCCAGCTTTTGGCCCGTGTCCGCGAGCCGAATACCGGTGAGTTTGCCGAAGCGGTTGCTCCACAATTTCTGCCCGTCCGCGAGACTGATGAAGGCCTTGGGCGTGGTCTTGAAATCGGTCCAGTATTTCTCGTCCTTGTCACGGATCGCCTTCTTGTCCATCGGGATGCCCGGGTCCCAATCACGGCAGTTGGCCACATCTGAAACACCTGGGAAATGCGGCGTCCATTCGCGGTTCACATCCGGGTCGTTCATCCCCACGATGCGGCCCACGGTGAAGCTCGCCGTCTGCTCCTTCATCTCGCGGCCAATGCCGACCACGAAGTACTTGGCTTCGACCTTGTCGCCCACCTTCAGTCCCTGGTCATCGGCCAGCCATTGATTGATCGTCATGGTGCCGGGAGCGGCCATGCGGTCCACCGCCGCGACCATGGATTGCGGTGTCTTGCCGCCCTTCGATTCGATGCTGTTCACCAGATAAGTCAGCACCCCATAGCTGCCCGGCAGCTTCTTGAGCAGCTTGTCCGAAAGGCTGTCGTCAAGGAACACGCGATCCGTGCTGATGTCCCACTCTGCCTTGCTGCCAGGAGCTTTGGCAATCTTCAGGGCGAAGTCTGCGAGCGTTTTTCCAGCCTCCAGTTTCGCAGCATCGACAGCGCTGGCACCGACCATCGCATTCACCTTGCCCTGCATCTCCAACTGGTTCTCCAGATCCGGCAATCCGACGAACACCGTATCGGGCGACACCTGCGAAGCCGTGAGTTGAAACGCACTGAAGTCCTCCGCGCTCACCACCGAAGAAACGGTACGACGCAACGCGATGTCCTGGTTCGTGCTGCCGGAGAGCGGTGCATCTCGGGAGATGGCGCTCGGCTTCTCCAGACGCACCACGATAGTGTCTCCCACTTTGATATTCAGCTTGCGCGCCAGTGGCTCGTTCACCGCTACCTCGTCCTTGCCAATGGATACCGCCTTGCCGCTGGCGCTTAGCTTCCAAAAGTCCTCGCCAGCACCCAACACCTGCACGGCATTAACCCGCGCAGCACCCGTGGCAGCGCTTACCGAGCCATTGGCAATGATCAATGGCGCACCACCCACCTTGTTCGCAAGGTCTTCGGTAAACCACCGGTCTCCGCCGATCATGCCCACCTGCACCTTTCCCAGGCGCAGCTCCGCCACACGGCGCAAGCTGGCCTTCACCGAATCTCCGACGAGCAATGATCCGCTCAAAATGGCAGAAGCCAGAAAGGCGCCGAGCAACAGGCCCATATGAGCCCGCGCATAAAAACGGGCGCTGCTCAAGATGAAGGAGAAGGAAGTCATCCCGCTATCCTCCCTTCATGAATCTGCAACAGCCGACCCATGCGTTCGGCCTGGGCACGGTGATGCGTCACCAGCACCAGCGTTACGCCGGTCTTCTTTTGCAGGTCAATCAAGAGATCGGTGAGGGCAGCGGCATTGGCTTCATCGAGCGCGCCTGTGGGTTCATCGGCAAGGATGAGACGCGGTTCATTGATGAGCGCGCGAACCACAGCCACGCGCTGGCGTTCGCCGCCGGATAGCTGCGCAGGCCGGTAGTTGGAGCGATGATCGAGGCCCACGATTTTGAGCAGTTCCCTGGCCCGAGCTTCGCGGTCCGGGCCATTCTTCAAGGCCAGCGTGGGGATCAGCACATTCTCCAGTACCGTGCATTGCGGCAACAGGTGATGAAGCTGGAAAATGAAGCCGATCTTTTGGCTGCGCAGTTCGCTCAGACGCTGCGCAGAAGCTCCCTTCAATGATTCGCCTTCCAGCAAAACATCGCCCTCATCCGGTTCATCCAGCGAACCGAGGATGTTGAGCAGCGTGCTCTTGCCGCAGCCCGAAGGACCGACAATCGCCACCGATTCACCGGCTTCAATGCTCAGGCTGATGCCGCGCAGCACCGGCACCGAAGTCTGCTGCTCCGGCTCGGTGTAGGACTTCGTGATGTTCTTGAGTTCGATGAGGGGCATGGATGGGAAAGGAGGGTAATAAAGCAGTTCAGACGGACCAATTTTCGCATTTCAGTCCCTTGGCGCGTTTGAATTCTTTGGTGTTATTTGTGACCAGCGTTGCCGACAAAGCGAGTGCATGGGCGGCGATCAAAAAATCATTAGGGCCGATGCACTGCCCTTTGGCGGTCAAGGCGGAACGCACCTCGCCGTAATGCCGTGCTGGCTCGTCTGCACCAAAATCAAACTTGGTGAAGGGTGCCAGCACACGCCGCATGTGGACACGCTTAAGATCAGGCCTGTCGGCGCAGCCGGCCCCGAATTCAAGCTCAGCCACCGTGATCGCCGAAAGCCCGATGACATCGCCTTTCGCCGAGTGCAGACGGCAGGCACCGATGATGCGCTTGCCGGTTTCTTGTCGCTGCCGCTGCTTCTCGTTCTTCGGTGCTGCAATGCTCAGGCCGCGCATCATCAGGATCGTCGTATCAGTGTCGAGAAGGTAGATCATGCGTGGTCATGCCACGCACGCTTTTCAAGCTTCAGGTCCTTGTTGCGGCCTTCCATCACCTTGAAAAAGGACTCTGAGAGGCCGTGACAAGCTTCCTCGCACTCATCCCAAGGATCACGTTCGGTAATCAAGATGCCTTCCGGCACGCGCTTCAAGACCACCTCGCCTCCGGCCACCCGGAAATCTTTCGGCAAGCGGATGGCCTGGCTGCGGCCATTCATGAAAACTTTGGCGCGGGCGCTCATGGAATGATCTATACCATGTGGCGATATTTTTTGCGAACAAGAAAAACAGGAGTGCGCCCTTACTTCTTCCCCAGCGCCTTGCGCAGCACGGGCTCAAAGATGTCCGCCTGACGCATGAAGCCCAGGTCACTGGCGTGGGAACCATCAGTCGCGCCATCGGCATCATCGCCATAGAGGTGGTCGCCGCCGATGTAGTAGAGCTTCGCCACGCCTGCGGCCTTGAGCTTGTCGTAGGCGGCCTTGAGCGCGGCGTGATTCTGCGTGTGATGCTCCTCGCGGGAGGGCGTGATCCAGGAGTTGGTATTGCGGCGGTCTTCCACCAGGACGATGGGCGTTTCGGGCTTCGCGGCGCGCAATTGCTTTACCAGCGGTTCGCACTTCAACGTCACATCCGCAGGTCCCATGTTGGGCAGGCAATCGATCACATAGACCGAGGCATCCTGCTGGCCAAGCAGCTCGCCCACGGCGGCATCCATGCGGCCATTGCCCGAGAAACCGAGGTTCATCGTGGGCATGTCCAGCCTGCGGCCAAGGATGGCCGTATGCACCATGCCAGGGCGCGAGGCATCGGCGCCGTGGGTGATGGAGGTGCCGTAGAAGATGATCGGCTTCGCCTCGCGCGGGGCCAGGCCTTCAAAGGCAGCGCCTTTTGGCACGCCGATCTCCAGCGATTCCACGCCGTTGTAGAGTGGCAGGTAGGCGCAGTACTCGCGCGAGCCCGGCGTGAGGCCGCCGATGATGAGCTGTTCCACGTTCTGCTTGTCCGGCTTCGTCACCATCACCCATTTCCAATGGCCCTTCTCATCGCGGGCATACAGATCCAGACCGCTCACGCCTGTGGCTGGCATCGCCGTCATTCCAAGGGTCGGTTTAAGGAGCTTGTACTTGGCAAAGATGGAGGTCGCATCGGTCTTGAACCTCACCATCATCCCCGCGCTGTCGCGGCTGAGAGTCCACACCGTGGGCGTCACCTTGCCATCGGCCTTGGCGGGCAGGCGGTCGAACCAGCGCTTGCGCTCCTCCTTCACCCAGCCGCGACCTTCCACGCCCCAGGTGGTGACGTCATGCCAGACGGTGTCAGCGGGGATCGGCGCGCCCTTCGGCGGAGCGGGCGCGGCAGCCGGGGCCTTGGCGACGGCGGGAGCTGTAGCTTTAGGCGCGGGATCAGCAGCTAGGGCAGCGCTGCAAAATAGGATCAGGGCGGGAATGCGGATGTTCATGCGGGTACACAGATACGCAGGCACTCACTAAAGCTTGCCCAGGAGCTCGTCTTTAGCTCCGCAAAAAAGAGATGCAGCTTTTCCTTGCCAAACTCTCAGCCCGCCGCATCTTCCCAGCCCGTCAAACCCGGGACGTAGCTCAGCCTGGTAGAGCGCTTGCTTTGGGAGCAAGAAGTCGTGAGTTCGAATCTCGCCGTCCCGACCATCGCACAGATGGTCCGCAAACTTAATGACGAAACCCGAATGAGGAATGACGAATTCCCATATGATTCTGGCCACAGGTTTCAGGAACGTTTCGTCATTCCTCATTCGGGTTTCGTCATCCCATCCGTATCGTTTGCACAAAAAGCATCGTTGCCGATGATGGCCCAACTTTCCCTCCTGCTTTATGTCCGCCCTTCACGCCGCTGTCCTCACTGCTTTCAAAACCATGGGCTGGGAGTATCACGCTGTGCCGGATACAGAGGTGGTCGAGACGTGGTTCGAGGCGCATCACACCAAGGTGCTGGTTCATGCGCAATCCCATGCCGAGGCGGGCATCCTGAGTGTGGTGGCCAATGCTTCCTTTCCCGTGCCTGACACGCACCGCGAGGCGGCGTGTGAACTCCTCATGCGCACCAATAAGGAGCTTAACCTGGGCAATTTTGAAATCGACTGGGACAGCGGCCAAGTGATGTTCCGCGTCTCCAATATCTTCAGTCCGCACCGCCATGATGAGCGCATCATCGCCAGCCTCGTGCATGCGGCGGTGGCGGAGATCGACCGTCTCACACCGTATCTGGCTGAGGTGTGCCGCAGCACTGCCGGGGCTCTGCCGATGCTGGACATCCCGGTGCTGATGCGCCGCGAGGACCTCTTGCCGCAAGTGCCGGAGCCGGAGACGCCATAGGGCAGACAAAAGACGGGAAGACAGAAGACACCAGATTTGATAGAACTGGCCCTCGGTACTTCAGGTCTTTTGTCTGGTGTCTTATAGTCTTCTGTCTCCTTTTATCTGGCATCTCAAAGGCTTTTGTCTTAAAGGCCACTCATGGCCTCCGCGCGCTACCTTCTGCCGCAGCATCCCACGCTGAGCGGCCCTTACACCAAGGAGGAGTTGTATGTCCTGGTGGACCGGGGCTCGCTGCCACGGGGTGAGATCGTGACGGATCGTGTCACCAAGCGATCGCATACGATTGGCGAGCTCATTGACGGCATGCCTCGCCCACGCCTGCAGGAACCCTCTGTGCGCATGGACCGGCCTGCCTATCAGGAATTCGCTGGCGACACGCCGTGGAAACTAGGCCGCCACAAGGAACAAGAACCAATCGCAGAAGAGGGTGAGGACGAAGAAGAGGTGCTCAGCGATGAAGAGCTGGAAGGCATCGAGCCGGAGGAAGAAGACGAAGAGGACAGGCAAGAGCATATCCACTTTCGCGGCCATCCTTCGTGGTTTGGTTTCATGGGCGGCATTGTCCTGGGCTTCATCATTCTGGGCGCTTCCGTGGCCAGCCTGCCCCTAGGCGGCAAGTACCTGGTCATCGGCGTGGTGCTCGCCTCGTTGACGTTTTGCTGTGTAGTCATCACGCGTCAGTTGCACGAGTACTTCGTCACTGATGAACGCGTAGAGATTGATTGGGGCCTCATTGGCCGCAGTTCCAGAGAGATCCGCATTGTGGACATCCGTTCCATTGATGTTCACCAGGGCGGCCTGCTGGGTTTCTTCGGCGTCGGCACGGTGGACTTTTGCTCCACTGCCTCCAACTCCGTGGAGGTGCGGTTCAAGAACGTGCGCCGCCCCCATAAGATCAAGGAACTGGTGCGGCAGATGCAGCGCCGGGCGGGCGCGAGCGGGGCTTAGAGTATCTTTACAAAGCAAAGGCTGAAGCGGGTGATAGAGGGCTGCGTCGGTGGAGAGGATTAAGGATTGAGCGCCAATTCGACCTATCGCCTCACAAACTTCCAACAAACTTTCCGCTTCCCCGTACTGCCCCTCGAACACCATGAACACGGACGCGCACCAGTTCTTCAACGAGACATTGCAGCGCTATGAGCGTCCGCTCATTCGCTACGCGCAGAACTTGGTGGGCCAGCTCGATGATGCGCGGGATATCGTGCAGGACGTGTTCCTGCGCCTCTCGCAATCCCTTCACACCATCGATCAGGAACGCCTCGCGCCGTGGCTGTTCACGGTCTGCAAAAACCGGGCCACCGATCACCTGCGCAAACATCACCGCCTTGTCGTTATGGAAACCGAAACGCTTGACCTGGAAATCTCGCCCGACGCCGCGCCGGGCTATGAAATGGAGCAGGAGGAAACCTCCGCCACGCTTCACCGCCTCTTGAAGACCCTGCCGGAAAAGCAGCGCGAGGCCATCCGCATGAAGTTCATCGCGGGGCTAAGTTACAAGGAGATCAGCACCGTGATGAAAACCAGCGTGGGCAACGTGGGCTACCTCATCCACCACGGTGTGAACGCCATGCGCGAGCAATGGCAGACCCTGGAAAACAATCCCGGCAAGATCGCGGCCTAACCCCCATCCCCTTTTGATTTTATGAAACCGGAAGACATCACCTCTTGGGCGCTGGATGAACTCACGCCCGAAGAACGCGCTGAGATCGAGGCGGCCCTGGCTGGCACGCCCACCCTGCAAAAGCAGGCTCGCGATACCAAGGCTTTCTGTCACCTGCTCGGCGAGCACCTCATGGACGAGGACGCCGCGCTCACGAACGAACAACGCGAGGCGCTAAAGGCCATCGAACTGCCCAAAGCCGACAACATCGTGGCTTTTGTCCCGATCGAAGAACCTGCCCGAATGAACGGCAAAGCCTTCCACGCGAAGGTCACCGCCGCCCGCGAACGGATGGAGCCGCAGAGCTCACCCTGGATGCGCATCGCGGCGCTGGCGGCTTGCTTTGTGTTCGTGCTCGTGGTGATCAAGGTTTCGAATACCGAGTCCGACTCTGCGAAAAACCAGGTGGCTTCCGCCGTAAAAAAGGCACCTCCTGTTCCTGCCCCTGCCATGTCCGATGACGTGCTCCTGAGAATGCAAAACAAAGCCAAGGCCGACAAATCGAGCCAGCCACTCGTGGCGCTGAACGATCCAAAACTCTCACCCGGTCTGCCGCCTGAGGCCTTCAAGGACTTGCTTTCACAGCCCTTCAAAGGCGATTTTGCGCCCTCATCGAATGCCATGCCAGCTTCAGGCTTCGGCAATGTGAGCATCACCAAATCCGGTGCAGGCACCCTTACCCTGAACGGGAGCAATACCTTCACTGGCACTACTTCGATAAGCAGTGGTGAGCCCCTTGGCGGAGCGGTGGCGGCGAACAGCGGCACGCTTGCGTACAATGAGGCTAAGTCTAGTCCCTGGGGCCCAGGCAAGTCAGTTGACGTTGGAGGAGCGGCGATCATCGATGGCAGAGACCAATCGAGCGGAGGCGCTTTTGATAACGTGGATGTGAGCCGGCTAATGCCTCCTCTTCCCTCTCAGCCTCCGTCGGCGATTCCAGCAGCCGTTCCTCCGGCCACCATTACGACCTCCGGCGGTTTAGCCCCAGCGGGAGCAGTAGGCTTCGGCTATGTAAATGCGGACAAGGCTGCCGCCAAACCATCAAGCAACACCCGTCTTCCTGCTCTCTTTGCCGATCACGAAACAGCCAAAAAGCAGGAGCGTGCCGCTTCTGAGCCTGTACCCTTGATCATCGCGGGAAAAGCCAGGGAAGGCACCGAGCGCTACGCCAAGGTCGTTGAGAACCCCTTCCAAGCCGTGCAGAGCGAACCGCTTTCCACCTTCAGCATTGATGTGGACACCGGCTCTTATGCCAACGTGCGACGCTTCTTGAACGAGGGCCGCCTGCCGCCACCCGATGCGGTGCGGCTGGAGGAAATGATCAACTACTTCCCTTATGATTATGAGCAGCCTGCCGACAAGGCGCAGCCCTTCAGCGTGCATGTTGATCTTGCCGAGGCCCCCTGGGCTCCGCAGCACCGGCTGGCCCGCGTGGCCATCAAGGGCCGCGATGTGGGCCTGGAGCGCAAGGCGGCGAACTTCGTCTTCCTCGTGGATGTGTCCGGCAGCATGAGTTCCAACGAGCGCCTGCCGCTGGTGAAGCAGAGCCTGGAAATGCTTACGGAACAGCTCGGCGACGAGGACCGCGTCTCCATCGTCACCTATGCGGGTGAATGCAAAGTCGCCCTGGAAAGCACCAGCGGCAGCGAGAAGAAGCGCATCTTGAAGGTGATCCGCAGCCTGCATTCCGGCGGCAGCACGAATGGCCAGAGCGGCATCGAGATGGCTTACGATCAGGCGGCGGAGAACTTCATCAAGGACGGCATCAACCGCGTGATCCTGTGCACCGATGGCGATTTCAATGTCGGCATTAGCGATCCGCAGCAGTTGGAAAAACTCATCAAAGAGAAGGCCAAGGGCGGCACCTTCCTCAGCGTGCTCGGCTACGGCACCGGCAACCTGCAGGACCGCACCATGGAAACGCTGGCCGACAATGGCAACGGCAACTACGCATACATTGACAGCCTCGGCGAAGCGCGCAAGGTGCTGGTGGAACAGATGCACGGCACCCTCATCACCATCGCCAAGGACGTGAAAATCCAGATCGAGTTCAATCCCGCCGTCCTCGCCAGCTACCGCCTGATCGGCTACGAAAAGCGTATGCTCGCCACGCAGGATTTTAACAATGACAAGAAGGATGCAGGCGAGATCGGCGCGGGCCACACAGTCACCGCCTTGTATGAACTGATCCCTGTCGGTCTGCCCATGCAGAATGGCGCACTGGCCAGCGTCGACCCGCTTCGCTACCAGCAGAAGAAAGCAGAGGAGCCGAAGACGGCACCCATGCTCAATGCCCGCTCCCCTCAGGAAAAGCTCGAAGGCATCAATGATGAAACCATGACCGTAAAGCTGCGCTACAAGCAGCCCGACGGCCAGCTCAGCAAGCTGATCGAAGTGCCGGTGCGCGATGCCAAGAAGAGCCTCAACGACAGCCCGCGCGACTTCCGCTTCGCCACTGCCGTGGCCGGTTTCGGCATGCTGCTGCGCGATTCCGAGCACATGGAAAACTTTAGCTTCGAAGCCGTGCGCAAGCTCGCCATCAGCGGCAAAGGCGAGGACGCGCTTGGCTATCGCGGCGAGTTCATCCAGCTTGTGGACAAAGCGAAGGGGTTGAAGATGACTGGCCAAAGATAGAAAGTGGCTGCGGCTTCAGCCGCATTCAGGAAATTTCAGCCCGTCAGAAAAGCTCGACGCCTGCGCCTGATTCGGCTGAAGCCGAAACCACTTTCTTCAAGAGGCGGTGCGTATCACTCTAACATGGACCTCTTCGCCAGTGATCCCACCGTCAACCTGCTGCCATGTGATGGCATCGCGAACTACCATGGCCCGGTCCTCAGCCCTGAGCAGGCGGACCGGTACCAGCAGATTCTCTTCGATACCATACAGTGGAAAAACGATGAAACCGTCATCTTTGGCAGGCACATCGTCACGGCCCGCAAAGTAGCTTGGTACGGAGACTCGGAGTACCTGTACGCCTACTCTGGCACCACCAAGCAGGCGATGGTCTGGACGCCTGAATTGCGAGAACTCAAATCCCTGGTGGAACGCCTCAGCAAGGCCACCTTCAACTCCTGCCTGCTCAATCTGTACCATCATGGAGATGAGGGCATGGGCTGGCACAGCGATGACGAAAAATCTCTGGTGCAAAACGCCGCCATTGCCTCGCTCAGTTTGGGCGCGGAACGAAAATTTTGCTTCAAGCACAAGCAGACCCAGGACAAGGCTTCGGTGATCCTGGAAAACGGCAGCCTGCTGGTGATGAAAGGCACCACTCAAAGCCACTGGCTGCACAGCTTGCCCAAGTCCAAAAAGATCCTCCAGCCGAGGATCAACCTCACATTCCGCACCATTGCCTGCGAGTGAGCGCGGCACGCCTTGGACTAGACCTCTGCGCCTTTAGCATTGTCACTTTTCTCTTATCCCTTGCCCCTTTTCCCTTTCTCCTCCATCGAACGGCGTTTATCCCGCCGCCCGCATGTTTGAACTTCTTGCCACCGATCCAAAGTCCGCCGCACGTCGTGGCAGGCTGCACACGCCGCATGGCACCATTGATACGCCCATTTTCATGCCCGTGGGCACCCAGGGCTCGGTGAAGGCAATCCACCCGGTGGAACTCGATGCGCTGGGCGCTCAGGTCATCCTTGGCAATACTTACCACCTCTTCGTCCGTCCCGGCCTCGAGATCATCAAGGGCGCCGGCGGCTTGCATGGCTTCGCCAACTGGCAGAAGCCTATCCTCACTGATAGCGGCGGCTTCCAGGTCTTCTCCCTCGCACGTCTACGCAAGATCACTGAGGAAGGCGTGCATTTCCAAAACCATGTGGACGGCACCCCCATGTTCCTGGGACCGGAAACGGCCATGGAAATCCAGTCCGTGCTCGGTTCGGACATCGCCATGCTGTTCGATGAATGCCCGCCCTACCCTTGCGAGGCGCCCTATGCATCCAAGAGCCTGGACCTGACCATGCGCTGGGCGCGTCGTTGCAAGGACTGGGTGGAGAAGAATCAGCCCACCACTAATGGCAAGCCGCAGCTCCATTTCGGCATCATCCAGGGCAGCATCTACAAGGAACTGCGCGAGCGCGCGGCCCGCGAGATGATGGACATTGGTTTCGACGGCTACGCCATCGGCGGCGTGAGCGTAGGCGAGACCGAGAAGGAAATGATGGAAGTGGCGGAGTGGGTTTGCCCCCTCCTGCCGCAGAATCAGGCGCGCTACGCCATGGGCCTGGGTACCCCGCCGCAGATGATCGAACTGATCGCGCGCGGCGTCGATATGTTCGACTGCGTGCTGCCCACCCGCATCGCGCGCAATGGCACCGCCTTCACCGCCGAAGGCACCGTCAACCTCAAGAACAACTGCTACGCGAACGATTACGCCGACATCGCCGAGGACACCCATCCCCTGTGCAAAGGCTTCTCCCGCGCCTACATCCGGCATCTGGTGAAGGTGGGGGAAATCCTCGGTTTGCGGTTGATTTCACTGCACAACCTGCATTTCTACCTCTCCCTCACCGCCCAGGCCCGGACCGCCATTGAGCAAGGCTGCTTTGATGAGTTCCGCGCTGAAGTGGTGGCCAAGTACAAACCCCACCACATTGATTTAGAAGACTCATGATTGCCCCCCTTTCCCACTTCCTCGCCCAAGCTGCCGACGCTGGAGCCCCCGCCCCAGGCGGTCTGCTTGGCAACCCCATGGTGTTCATGGTCCTCATGTTCGTGATGATGTACTTTGTGCTCATCCGCCCTCAGCGCAACCGGCAGAAGCAGGCCGAAGCGCTCGTCAAGGCCCTGAAGGTGGGCGATGAAGTCGTCACCATCGGCGGCATCCACGGCGTGATCACCAGCATCAAGGACAAGACCGCCATGATACGCATTGCCGACGCCACGAAAGTGGAGTTCGACCGCAGCGCCATTGTCAACGTGGTGAAGAAGGAAGAGCCAGCGACCGTTGCTAGCTAGGGTTCTTCAGGATTCGTTTTTGCACGGGCCGCCTCGGTTTTGGGGCGGCCCGTTTTGTTTCTGAGCGGTGGGATTTCGACATGGGTGGAATGGCCAACGGAAAAAGACATCGTTTGCAGTCATGTCGGAAGTGGGTAACACCAGTCAGTGATCCTCCTCCTTTATTTCTTCTCCGGCTTTTCGGCGCTTCTATATCAGGTTGTCTGGCAACGCTTCGTAGCCTTGTACGCCGGGTCCGATGGGGAAGCCACTGCGCTCGTGGTCGCGGCCTTTTTAG
>JAQGPI010000504.1 GCA_028293175.1 Verrucomicrobiaceae bacterium
TACGCTTAATATCACCCTCCAGGAAGACTTCCACAATGACGAGCTGAAGGGCAAGACCCTCGAGTTCGCTGTGGATTGCGTGGCCGTGAAGGAAAAGACCGTTCCCCCGCTCGACGACGCTCTTGCCGTCCAGGCCCTCGGCGACGGTGCCACGGTGGAAACTCTGAAAAAGGAAGTGACCGAAAGCCTGCGCCAGCGCCGCGAGCAGGCCCGTGAACAGTCTCACGCCAGCCAGGTCCTCGCCTTCCTGCATGACAAACTCGACTTCGAACTGCCGCAGGAAGTGGTGGAACGCGAAGCCCAGCGCCGCACCAATGAAATGGCCCAGCGCGCTGCCAAGAACGGCATGCAGCAGGACGAGATCATGAAGCACCAGGACGAGATCGTGAACGCCGCCAGCCAGCAGGCCAGGCAGAATGTGAAGGTGAGCTTCATCTTGGAAGAAATCGCCAACAAGGAAAACCTCCAGGTGGGCGATCAGCAGATGAGCTATGCCCTGGCCAACTGGGCCGCGCGCAGCAAGATGCCCTTCAAGAAGTTCCTCGGCGAAGCGAAGAAGAACGGCCTGATCGACAAGCTCCGCGAAGACCTCCTGCTGCAAAACGCCGTCGAATTCCTCAAGACCAGCTCCGTGGTCGAAGAAGTCGATTCCGAAGGCGGCGAGAAGCACGACTGCGCCTTCGAAAAGGGCGAGGCTGTCGAAGCCAAGGTTGAAGAGACCCAGGCCGAAGAAGCCAAGGCTGAGTAAATCTCGCCTTCCATTCCATCCCCCGTCACCCGCCGAGGCCTTGCGCTTCGGCGGGTTTCTTGTATTCGGCCTCAGCGAAACTCACTCACAAGCTTGAAACCAAAACCGTTTCAGTGTATGCACAATGTTCACACACGGTTTTTTGGTGATAATTGAACACCGACCTCCGTGTCATGGTCCCAGGACCCACCACCCCTATCTGAAAAGGACGATTCCTCCTGCCGTCCCTCCGTGCCGCCCATGAAGTATCTCTATTCGCTGCTGTTGACCGTGACGTTGATGCACACCGGCCAGGTCATGGCTGCTGCACTGGGTGATGACTGGAAGCTGCGCTCTTCCACAGGCACCTCCGAGAACCTTTCCGCCATCGCCGTGGATGGTACTACTCGCATGGTGGCCGTAGGCGCGCATGGCGCGATTGTGACCTCCACCGCGCCGGGAACGTGGACACGCTCAGCCGAAAACTTGGTCACTACGAATCTGACCGATGTCATCTGGATCACCGACTATTACGTGGCGGTAGGCGACCGCTCCACTTTCCTCACCTCTGACAATGGCGTCGCCTGGGTCAGTCAGGCCGCCCCTAGTCCCGGCACGGATCTCGTCAATGCCGTGGCCGCCTCCGACATCAGCAATCTCGTAGCGGTAGGCGGCACCGTCACTGGCGCAGGCCTTGTCTTCCACTCTAACAACAAAGGGGTGACCTGGAATCGCATCCCCGTTGCCGGAGCCACCACGTTCAAGGATGTGACCCACACGGGCAGCAAATTCATCGCCGTTTGTACCGGCAAGGTCTTCACTTCTACCGATGGCAGCAACTGGAATGCCACCCCCGCTGTGCTCGCAGGCACCACGCCCACCAGCGTTGCCTTCGTGCCGAATGCCGAACCCACTCTGTCCACCGCCGTCATCATCGGCACCAAGAGCTGGGCTTCCGTGAACAACGGGCCGTGGACCGCCATCAGTCCGCCCTCCAGCGATCTCACGCTTAATGTCGTGGCCAAAGCCGTGGATGGCAAATTGCGTAGTGAATTGATAGGAACCAACAGCTATGGCGAGGTCTGGTCCTCCACCGATATGGGCAAGAGCTGGCAGATCCGCCTCACCGCCCAGTACATTCAACTCAATGCCGCCTCCAAGTTCGGCGACGACTACGTGGTCGTGGGCAACTCTGGCACCATTGAAACTTCTTCGGGCTTGGTTGCCGATGCGCTCTACAGGCAGATAGTGCCTCCGCTCGATGGGCAGACAGTGCCTCCTCTCCTGGGAAACTTCACCTCCGTCGCGACCAACAGCGCCAGTGGTGCCGTCGCCGTAGGTGCAGGCGGCCAGATCATTTCTGCCTCGGCCTTTGATACCTGGGTGAAGCGCGATTCCAAGACCCCGGATGATCTGACCAGGGTGATCTGGACGGGCACCCAATACGTCGCAGTCGGTACCCACGATGCTATTGTCACCTCGCCCGACGGAGTGGAGTGGACCAAACGGAGTTTGCCGGTCTCCTCTGAAAAACTTACGGGCGTGACTGCAAATAGCAGCATGCTGCTCGCCGTAGGCGAAAACGCCAACCACAATGGCATCACTCAGCGCAGTATCGATGGCGGGCAAACCTGGATCTCTGGCCTTGTCAGCTTCACTCTCAACAACAAAACCGTCACTGCTCCCGGGCTGGTCGATGTCACTTGGACTGGCTTTCAATTTGTCGCGGTCGCCAACGGCTATTCACTCGCCTCAGCAGATGGCATCACCTGGACGGCGACCCCATTGGCTGGTCTCGTACCCACTCACATCACCACCAGCGGCGGTACGCTCAGGCAAATCATCAGCGGCAACAAAAGCTTCATCTCCAGCGGTAGCACCTGGGCTCCGCTCACACTCCCCGCGACCAACCTCCTGATTGATGCCCTGGGCACCACCCTGCGCGGTGTCAGCCCTACCGGCGAAGTCTGGACCTCCAGCGACGAAGGCAGCACCTGGCAGTTCCTCAGTCCGGCTGAAGAAAAGGGAGTGGGACTGGCCGCAGCCGCCCGCTTTGCCGATGGCCATGATGTGTACGTGGGCAAGAATGGCCTTGTCCAAACCTTCAAAGCACCGCTGAACTGGAGTCCCGTCACCGCCAGCGCCAATGGCGTGGCGTGGAACGGACAATCCGGTGCCGCCGCGCTCTATGTAGCCGTCGGCTGGGACATCTCCTGGACAGGCGTTCAAGCCCCAGCTCCTGCAACTGCTGGCGAGATCAACTGGACCCCGCACCGCCAGGGCGATGCCAGCACTCCTTTCTCCGGCGTCACCGTGCTCTGGTCCGGCGCTCCGGGCGAAGCTCCGGCTGCGGGCGATCAATTTATTGCCGTGGGCACCAATATCTGGACCTCTCCCGACGGCATCACTTGGACTGTCAAGGCCCGTGGTCCCTCCACTGATCCGAGCGTGTACGCGGTGAGCAAGATGGGAAGTAAAATCTATGCCTTCGGCTATGATAATGCCCGCTATCAGGTGATGCTTTCGACCAGCCAGGACAAAGGCTCGACGTGGACTGCGTTTACGGACGTGCCCGGCCGCCAGTGGGCGATGCTCAGCGCCGCCAAGGCAGACATAGCCGATAACTACCTTGCCGTGGGGTGGGGTGGCCACGTCATGCACTCTGCCACCGGCGAACTCAATTCCTGGAGCGAGTACATTCTGCCGCTGGCCTCCGGCGAAGACTTCACTTCCGTCACCTGGGGCCAGTTTGGTCCGAACAACGAGAGCAGCTTGTTCATCGCCGTGACCAGCAAAGGCGGTATCTGGATCTCCGATGGCGTCAATTGGGGCCGCAGCTCCATCTGGAAGCGCAACGCCAGCAACCAG
Organism: Verrucomicrobiaceae bacterium; assembly: GCA_028293175.1. Taxonomy (GTDB): domain Bacteria; phylum Verrucomicrobiota; class Verrucomicrobiia; order Verrucomicrobiales; family Verrucomicrobiaceae; genus CAINXC01. The sequence continues at coordinate 3,596 of JAQGPI010000504.1, forward strand.
TGGGTCAAGAGCGCCAACTCCCTCGCCTCGAACTCACTCTGGACCGTCAAACGTGTCGGCAAGCAATTCATCGCCGCCGGCAATTCAGGCTATCTGCTGAAATCTTTCAACGGCTTCGACTGGCGCGAATACGCTCCTTATGACACTGAAGGCTCCTCGCCACTGGTTTCTGTCGGCTCCACCACGCCGCAGTACATCAACGACTTGTTGTACACGAAGGAGGCCGGGTCCCCCATTTTGATCGCCGCTGGCGGTCTGGGCACCTTCCTCAGCAGCGAGGGCGGAGGCGACGCTGTGCAGCCGACCATCAATTTCAATCTCCCGACGTTAGATGGAAATACCGTCAAACTGTTTTCCGAGCATGGAGGTGTCTATCCCATCGTGATGCAGTTGAAGAACAAGATCTTTGATGTGCCCACCACTATCACGCTCTCCATCACCAGTACCAATAAGTACAACCTGCGGTACAGATTGTCGGTCAAGAGCCTGACGTTCGCCAAAGGAGAGACTGTCAAGCCGTTCAACCTTACCGGCATTGACGATCATTTGGTGCAGGGCGATGAAGTCTTGACTCTTTCCGCTGTAGCCTCGCTAGGAGATTATCAGGTCAATACCGAAACGATTGGCATCATTGATGACGAACCGCTTAGAACTGTGTCATTCGCGGCCGCCACATCTTCGCTGGCCGAGCCACTTGCCGGTGCCACCGGCGTCTCCACGATCACCGTCACCCTTTCAGCCGTAGCCACCGCTTCCGTGGTTGTTCCGTTACGCTTCTCGGGCACCGCCATGGTGGGCAAGGACTACACCCGTCCCGCTAGTGTAACAATTCCCGCCGGGCAGACCACGGCCAGCTTTGAAATTAAGGCGCTCGGTGATCTGATCGCCAAAGGCGACCGCACCGTGGTGATCGATATTGGCCAGCCACTTACGGTGGCGGGCATTGGCGCGGACAACAGGCATACCCTCACTATCACCGACAATGACTACAAGCCCTTCATTGCGTCACAGCCGCTCTATGGCCTGTACAAGGTGGGTAAGCCGGTGCTTTTTAGTGCAGGTATTGTCGCAGCCGAAGTGGACAACGCCGTCGTGGACCACACCGGCCAGTGGTTCAGGAATGGCCTCGCCATTCCCGGCTGGCCTGCCATAGCTTACAAAAAGTCCGACTATGGTTACCTCAACATCATTGCAGCGCTAACCAATGCCGGTGATTACACCTTCCGGGCCACCAGCGTTCCGGGCACCGTGACGACCCAGGTTTCTCGGCTCGCCGTCGTCGATGGTGCAACCCAGTCGGTCACCGTCAAATCCGGCGGCAGCGCCATCCTCAAGGTAGCGACGGCGGGCACCGGCCTCACCTATCAATGGAAGAAAAATAACACCGAACTCACCGGCGAAACGCAAAGCACCCTCACGCGCAGCAATATCACCACCAGCGGGGACAAGTACGTGTGTACCGTGACCCTGCGCTCGTATGCGGCGAACGGCAGCATTTTACAGGACCTCCATGAGGATTCAGGTGAGATCACCGTCAACATCATCTCCGCCGTACCCGTCGTCACCCCGCCTGTTTTCCGTCTGGCAGGAGTGGGCGCGGATGTGAGCGCCACCCCCACGGCCACGCCTGCCGCCTCGCTCTGGACCATCAGCGACCTCCCCGC
>JAQGPI010000056.1 GCA_028293175.1 Verrucomicrobiaceae bacterium
TATACTGATGAAGGCGGCCCTTGAGCGACACCGACTGGCTGTGGAACAACGAAGTCTCCGCCGGATAAGCGAAGGTGAAGATCACCGTCTCCGCTGGGTTCGCCGGGTCAAGACGCCAGCCTTTGATGACCATGCGGCGGCTAGGATCGGGCTTACCGTCCGGGGTTAACGCAGGACGGGTCTCGGCGCAGCTTGTCGCTAATGCGGTTGTTAGTAACACCAGCGCGATGCGGGCGAGAGAACGGGATGTGGTCATAGTCATCAGATGATCTCTGAGACGGGGCCGAGGCTGTCCACAAATTTTTCCGCCTTCACATCCATCTTATGCATCATGGTGAGCAGCACGTTGTTCAAGCGGGCCTTGTCATCTTTGGGCTTGCCGCAGAGGCCGCGCCATTCTTCATAGCTCAGCGTGTAGTCCTCCTTCAGATGCGGCTTGTTGTAATCGATGTGCTGTCCGTGCTTCAGGCCAAGGCCGCGACCACCTGCAAGGAGAATGGGCAGGTTGCTGTTGCAGTGGCTGTGGCCATAGCTCATGCCGCTGCCGAACATGACCATCGTGCGATCAAGCAAGGGTTCGTCGCCGTCCTTCACATTGCCGAGCTCATCCAGGAAATGCGCGAACTGCTCCATGATGAAGGCATCGCTCTTCGCCAGACGCTCCAGCACCACCGGATCGCCGTTGTGATGCGAGAGATTGTGACGCGCCTGGGTGATGCCGATTTCCGGAATGGCCAGGCCGTTGCCTTCGGTGCCGTTCATGTAAGTGACCACGCGCGTCATATCCGTGCGCAAGGCCAGCACGATGAGATCGAACATGGTGCGCCAGTACTCACCGGCCTGTGCCTTGGGCACATCGCGCTGGAAGGGTGCGGCCAGCTTCTTGTCCACCGCTGGCTTGGGAATGTCCAGCCAGGCATCAAGGCGCTCGGTGCGCTGCTCCACATCGCGCACGGCGTGCAGGTATTCATCGAGCTTGGTGCGGTCATCGTTGCCCAGTTCCAGGCGCAAGGATTTGGCGTCCTCCCACACGGCATCGAGCACACTGCGGCGCTTGGTGAGACGAGCGCGCTGCGCGGCGATGCCGCCCACTTCTTCACCAAACAAGCGGTTAAAGATCGTCTTCGGATTGTCTTCAGCAGGCAGCGGCACGCCATCGCGCGAGAAGGCCAGCGTGTTGCTGCCAAAGGGATGACCGGTGCCGGCAGAGATCGACAGCTCCAACGAAGAGAAGCGCGTCTGCTGGCCCACCGTCTCCGCCATCACTTGGTCGCATGAGATGGAGTTCTCGTACTTGCGCCCGCTTTGCGCATCAATCTTCGCGCCAGTGAGCCAAGTATCAGCGCAGACGTGCGCCTGCCCGATGCCATTGGGATGGTGCAGGCCGCTGAAGACAGTGAAGTCATTGCGATGCTTCGCCAAAGGTTTGAGCGAATCGGCCAACTCATAGTCGCGGCCCGCCTTCTTCACCTGCCAGCTCATGCCGTTCACGCCATTGGGGATGTAAACAAACACACTGCGAGGTGGCTTGCTGGTGGCCGCTGCCGCCGCACGGGCGCGCATCGGCATCATCGCATCCAAAAGCGGCAGGGCCATGGTGGTGCCGAGCCCGCGCAGGAAGTGGCGGCGATTGAGGAGCCAGCTTTGGGTGATGATATTGCTCATAAGAGGGGCAGTTGGCTTGCTTGATGGAATGGATCGCGTCGAACACGTCAATGACATGCATCATTCAAAACGCCCGCCACGCGGGTATTCTATGCCGCTATGTTCCCCCGAATGTTCGGGGGCGAAAAGCTTTTATCGTGCGGCGTCTTTGGTGTACTGCGCTTCCAGTTGATCCCAGCGGTCCTGGAGTTCCTTCGCCTTGTCTGGCTGCTGGCTGGCGAGGTTGTGGTCTTCGCTGCGGTCCTTGCTCATGTCGTAGAGCTCCAAGGCGCTGGAGTTGTCCTTTGCCGAGACGAGCTTGTAATCGCCCACGCGCAGCCCGCGATTGCCCTCATGGTGGTAGAAGATGAAGTCGTGCTGCACGCTGTTGTCTTTGGCAAAGGCTGGCACGAGGCTGCGGCCGGGGAAGGCGGGGGCCGTGTCGCTTACCTTGTCGCTCGGGATGCCGGCGACATCGAGAATCGTGGGCATCAGATCGACGACATGGCCGAGGTCGTGGCGCAGCTCGCCTTGAGCCGTGATGCCCTTGGGCCAGTGGGCGATGAGCGGGGTGCTCACGCCGCCTTCATGCGTCCAGATCTTGTAGCGGCGGAAAGGAGAGTTGCACATGTTTGCCCAGCCAGGCCCAAGGCAGAGGAAGGAGGCAGCGCTGCCCATCGCAGCGGCTATATCATTGCCGTCGCCCCGCACCATGATCTCGGCACTGGCACCGTTGTCGGAAAGGAAGACGATGAGCGTGTTGTCGAACTGCTTCATGGCCTTCAACTGCCCGATCACGCGGCCGATGTTCTGATCCATGCGGTCAATCATCGCGGCGTGAATGGCCATCTTGCCCGCTTGGTAATCCTTCTGTGATTCGGTGAGATCGTCCCACTTCTTGTAGTTGAACAACTCATCCGGGCTCGTCTTGGAAGGCGTGTCAGGGCCGCCGCTGGGCGCATGGATCTGGCCTTCGGGCGCGGAAAGTTCACCGCTCACAAGGCCCAGCTTTTTCTCCCGCTCGAAGCGCTCCTGGCGCATCACGTCCCAACCGCGCTTGTAACGCTCTTTGTACTTCGCGATGTCTTCTGGCGGTGCATGAAGGGGGAAGTGCGGGACGGTGAAGGCGAGGTATTCAAAGAAAGGCGCGTCAGGGTATTTGGTGGCGTGCTCCTTGAGGAAGTCGATGGCGTGATCGGCGGCAGCGTCCGTGGTGTAATAGCCGGAGTTGGGCTTCACCGGCGGCAGCGGCTTGTCATCCAGCTTGGTCTGCTTGGGGTTGAAGTTACGGTCATGATCGCCGAGATAATAGCTGCGTTCAAAGCCAGCATCGGCCAGCACTTCTGGCGCGGCATGGATGTGCCATTTGCCGCTGTGATAGCTGTGATAGCCCAGCGGTTTCAGCATCTGTGGAATGGTGCGCGTCCAGGAAGGGAAGCCCTTCTGCCGCTGCTTCCCCTTGGGGTCCATGCGCACCTGTTGCGCATAGTAGCCCGTCATGAGCGCACCGCGCGTGGGCCAGCAGCGCGCGGTGTTGTAAAACTGGGTGAAACGCAACCCCTTGTCCGCCAGCTTGTCGAGGTTGGGCGTGTCGATTTCGCCGCCGTAGCAATGCACATCCGAATAGCCCATGTCATCCGCCAGGATGACCACGATGTTGGGCTTGTCGGCGGCATGCAGGGCAGTACCGCTTAACTGGAAACAGAGCAGGAGGGCGAGGCTGGCGAAGAGACGAAACATGGCGCTTGGCTAACGATCCGAGCCCTCCCGCTCATGCAACTTTTCGTCTCCAACCCGCTTGCCATGGGGGCAAAAATGGCATTTGACCCGCCCGCCGCAGTACCGCAGTATGTGCGCCCTTTAATCCGAACCGCAAACCAACGCAACATGCCCGCTAAAATCTACTCTGAAAAAGACGCCAGCCTCGCCCCGCTGAAGGGCAAAACCTGCGCCGTCATCGGCTTCGGCTCCCAAGGCCATGCCCACGCTTTGAATCTGCGCGACAGCGGCGTGAACGTCATCATCGGCCTGTATCCTGGCAGCAAGAGCCGCAAGGTGGCTGAAGAAAAGGGTCTCAAAGTGTACGACACCGCTGAAGCCGTGAAGCTTGCGGACGTGATTTTCGTGGCGGTTCCAGACACCAAGATCCCTGCTGCTTTCAAGAAGGACATCGAGCCTAATCTAACGAAGGGCAAGACCCTCCTGTTCTCCCACGGCTTCGCTGTTCACTTCAAGACGATCAACATCCAGAAGGATGTGAACGTGATCATGGTCGCCCCCAAGGGCCCTGGCCACATCGTGCGCCGCCAGTACACCGAAGGCAAGGGCGTCCCAGCCCTTATCGCCGTGTTCCAGGACCCGAGCAAGGGTTCCAAGAAGATCGCGCTCGCCTGGGCCCATGGCATCGGCGGCACCCGTGGCGGTGTGCTTGAGACCTCCTTCAAGGAAGAAACCGAAACCGATCTCTTCGGCGAACAGACCGTGCTTTGCGGCGGTACCGCAGCCCTGGTTCAGGCCGGTTTCGAAGTGCTGGTGGAAGCTGGTTACTCTCCTGAAATGGCTTACTTCGAGTGCTTGCACGAACTGAAGCTGATCGTTGACCTCATGAACGAAGCTGGCATCGCCGGCATGCGTTTCTCTATCTCCGAAACCGCCAAGTGGGGTGACGTGCTGGTTGGTCCTCAGATCATCGACGCTGGCGTGAAGAAGCGCATGAAGATCGCGCTGAAGAACATCCAGTCCGGCAAGTTCGCCAAGGATTGGGTGAAGGAGTACGAAGGCGGTTACAAGAAGTACAACGCCCTCCTGAAGGCCGGCGAAAAGCATCCGATCGAAAAGACTGGTGCCAAGCTGCGCGCCCTGATGCCCTGGATCAAGAAGCGCGACATCAAGTCCGCCCAGGCCAGCTACGAGTGAGACTTGTTGATTTAAGCTAATTGTTAGAAAGCGGCGGAGCTGAGAGGCTTCGCCGCTTTTTTGTGCAAAAAAAGGGAGCGCAGGCGCTCCTTTGAGCTTCAACTACTCCCGCTTCCACCACACCAAACAAGGCTTCTCGCCTGCCTGGATATTGCTGCCGTCGCTGAGCTCCACGGCTTCAGCCGCGCCTTCCTTGAGCGGCATGCGCTCGGTTTTTATGAGCTTCAATCCGGAAGAGGGCAGGGGAATGGAGGCACCTTCCTTGGTGGCGTGCCATACGGCCCAGAGGGAGGGCTCACTGGCCTTCTCCGGGGCGAACTCATAAATGTAGCCATCAGTTAGGCTGGCCTGAACCACGCGGGAAAAACGGTAGTCCGCCATGCTCTTGAGCATCCAGGCCACCGCATGGTAGGCGGGCTTGGGCTGGTAGTGGCGGGTGAGGCCGGAGCAGGCGTGGAGCTGCGGCTTGTCGTCATCATTGAAGTAGTAGGCGAAGGCTTTCTCCACGCCCATGCCGGCGAAGAGGAAATAAGAGCGCACCAGCCAGCGCGCCTGTTCTTCATCGGTGCTGCCCAGCCACTTTTCCCACTCGCCTTTGGGATCGGGTTTCTGGGTGCTGCTGTCCCAGCCGAATTCGGTCACCCACACTTCCTTGCCGGGCGCATTAGCATCGCGCCATTCCAGCAGCTTCTGCACGCTGGAAAGATAAGGCACAGCAGGGTTTTCAGGATAGGTGCGCCGCCAGACTGGCCACTGCTCGGAGATGGCATAGCGATGGATTTGCAGCACATCGTAAAGCGCGGCACGGCCCTGGAAGAGATCCGCGCTTTTCCAGTACCGCTCGCTCTTCCCCGCCTCCACGTTGCAGGTCACGATCTTAGCCTTGGGGTTGGCCTTGCGAATGCCAGATGCCATCGCGTCGAACATCCGGCCATAAGTGGCATCATCATAAAGGCCCGGCTCGTTGCCGATCTCGATGGCCTCGACAAATGGCCACTTGCCGCCAGGGCCGAACTGGCTGGCAAAGCTGCCCGCATAGGCGGCGGAATCTTTGCCCAAATCCTTCCACTTATCCTTCATGTCATCGATCTGAAGACAGACGCTGATGTGCAGCCCTGCGGCCTGCCACCCTCCGTACTCCTTCTCCCAAGAGACTCGATTGCGCGCCTCGGGCCAGCCAGGCAGCTTCGACGTGTCGCCTTCCAGATCCCAAGGCACGGGATGGTAGTCCCGCACCCAGCGGCAGACCGGAGCATAAAGCTTGGGTTTGAAGACTGCCGAATGGCCATCGAGTCCCACAAAATCGCGGAACAACGGATGCTCTTTGGCGTGCAGCATCGCGGCGCTGGTGAAGAGAAGGAGGGCGAGGGCTTTCATGAAGAGAACTTCAGGGTGATTCTCTGCTGGCCTGGATGTCGAGTCAAAGATCACGCGTTCACTTGGCATCGCGGCTCATGCCTCTATGGTGGGGGCGATGTCATCCAAGCGCGGCTACGCCTTTTTCGATCTCGATCACACCCTTCTGCCCCACGACACGCAGGCGCTGTTCTGCAACTACGTGCTGCAGCAGGAGCGTTGGCGCACGCTGCTGCACGTGATGTTCGTGCCTTTTGCCCTGCTCAAGGCCCTGCGGCTGGTGTCCACCCTGCGGGCCAAACGTGCCTTCATGGGCTACCTCTGGCGTATGCCGCACCGGAAGCTGCAACGCTACGCGGCGGAATTTGCCCAGCACTCGGTGCTGCCCTGGACCTATGCGGACGTGCTTTCCGAAGTGGAGCGTCATCGGAATGAAGGCCGTGTGCTGGTGCTCAACACCGCCAGCCCGGACTTCTACGCCCGCGACATCGCCGAAATCCTGGGATTCGACCACTGCGTGGCGACGAAGGCGCGGCTCACGGACCCACTTTCCTGGCATCCCGCTATTCCCGTAAATAATAAGCACGACGAGAAAATCGAGGCGATGCGGGCGGAGGTACCTGGAGTGGCGACATTGACGGCGGATGAGCGCAACGATCATTGCTACGCTTATTCCGACAGCGCTGCCGACCTGCCGCTACTGGAGTTTGGCGGCAATGCCGTGCTTGTTCACCCGGCACCGCATCTTGCTACCCTGGGAATCCGGCGCGAGTGGGGGCTGATGCATCCGCCCCGGCCTTATTTCTCGCGGGTGGGCGACATGCTTTCAGTGGTGCGGCAGATTCTTGGCCTTTACCCCGTGGCACCGGAGCAGAAGTGACAGCCCCTAAGCCTGTGGAACACCCATGTGACGGGCTTTCCAGATCATTTTTTAACAAGAAACAGCTTATTCTTGTTCATCGTGAGCGCCCTGTTAGGCTTTGCGCCGGTCGTTTGTCTTCGGGAGTTTAGAAGTGTTCAAAATTTTTGAAATACCGTCTTGCAATCGCGCCGCCTTTTCCTACTTTCAAAGCCGCTTGTGAAAAATTTCACAAGCTTTCATTTCTCCCTTTTACTGAACTAAACTGATCATGGGCAACTTCTTTCCGCGCTGGACCAACTGGCTGCCGCTAAAGCTCGCCATAGCCGTGGTCTTTATCGTGATAGGCATTTCAGCGGGCTTCGCCTACTACTTCACGCCAAAGTACACCCGGGTTGGCTATCAACCGACTCAGCCGGTGCCTTTCTCCCACAAGATTCATGCGGGCCAGCTCGGCATGGATTGCCGTTTCTGCCACAGCTTCGCAGAAACCTCCAGCCACTCGAACGTGCCGACCAACCAGGTCTGCTTCAACTGCCACGGCGCAGGCAAGGGCCAGATCAAGCTCAACAGCCCGCACCTTGAGCCAGTACGCAAGGCCGCTGAAACGGGTGAACCCATCCATTGGGTGAAGATCCACAAGGCGCCTGATTTCGTTTACTTCAACCACAGCGCCCACTTGAACCGCGGTATCTCCTGCGTGTCCTGTCACGGCAAAGTTAACGAGATGGAAGTCGTCTTCCATCACGAGAGCCAGAGCATGGGCTGGTGCCTTGATTGCCATCGCAATCCCGAGGAAAAGCTTCGCCCTCTCTCCGAAATCACCAATTTGAACTGGAAGCCTGCGGACGTTAATCGCGAGGTGTTCTACAAGGGTCTGCTTGATGGCCTGAAAAAGGAAGGCGCAAACGAAGCGGATGCCCTCAGGGACATCGCCCAAACTATTCCCCAAGCTCCGAAAGAAGCTGCTCCCGTGAGCCTGACCGACCTCGTGGCGCTGGCCAAGACCAAGGTGGGTGATTCTGTGACCCAGCAAGAAGTGGGTCTCCAACTCAAGAAGCATTGGCTCGTTCAGCCGCCTGATACCTGCACAGGATGCCATCGCTAACCCTTTGATCGGACCCAAGCATTAATGAAACGGATCTGGCAACACCCTGAGGAACCCAAGACTGGCCGCCGCTACTGGCGCAGTGTTGGCGAGCTTGAGCAGCGCGAAAGCTTCCTGAAAAACCTGGGCCGCGAATTCCCCAACGGCGATGAACTCACGGAAGAGGAGCGCGAATCCTCGCGCCGTAACTTCCTGAAGCTGATGGGCGCTTCCGTCGGCATGATGGGCCTGGCTAGTTGCCGCCGCCCGATCGCCAACATCCTGCCTTACACGAAGAACGTGGAGTGGATCGTGCCCGGCAAGCCGCTCATGTACGCGACTACGATGCCGCGTCCTTATGGTGCCACGCCTCTGGTGGTGACGACCTATGAGGGTCGCCCCACGCACCTGTCCGGCAACCCGCTGAATCCTTCCACTCCTAGCGGAGGCCTTGATTCCTTCGCTCAGGCGTCCATCCTTGATCTGTACGACCCGGAGCGCTCCCAGAAGGTGCTTAGCAACGGCAAGGTTGCCGAATGGGGCGCTGTTGAAGGCGTTATTGGTGCTCTTGCCAAAGGCGGCGGCGAAGGCCTTGCCATCCTGGTGGGTGCTGAAATTTCCCCCACCACCAGACGTCTGCGTGCTGAAGTGCTGAAGGCGCTGCCGAAAGCCAAGCTGTTCCAGTACGAAGCGATCAACAACGACACCCAGGCTGCAGCGAACAAGGCGATCTTCGGTGCCGGTACCCGCCCTGTGGTCAAGCTGGACCAGGCGATGGCGATCTTGTCCCTGGACTGCGATTTCCTCTGCCTTGACTCCGTCTCACCTGATGGCCAGGCGAAGTTCATCAGCAACCGCAATGCCGACAAGCCTTCGGAAGCGGACAAGATGAACCGCCTCTATGCCATCGAAAACCGGTACACGCTGACGGGTTCCATGGCGGACCACCGCAAGCCTCTCGCCGCCTCCCTTCTGCCGGTGGCCGCCGCAGCCCTGGCCGTTGAAATCGGCAAGCTCGGTGGCAACGCCGCTCTTGGTGCTGCTGCCGCAGCCCTGGCTGCTACTGCCGATGCTGCGCTGCTCGAATGGATCAAGCCCGCCGCTGCTGACCTTTTTGCCAACAAGGGCAAGGCCGTTGTGCTTGCAGGCAGCCGCACTCCCGCCGCTGTCCAGGCACTGGCCGCGGCCATCAACGATGCTCTTGGTGCCTTTGGCCCGGTGATCGACCTTCTCAAGGGAGAAGACAATACCGCCGGTTCCATCGCGGATCTGGCCGCTGGTATCAATTCCGGTGCCGTCCGCACCCTGCTTTCCTTCACCTGCGCTGATCCGGTCTTCGATGCTCCTACCTCCCTGGACTTTGCCAAGGTGGTTGCTGACAAGAAGGTTACGGTGATTCATCACGGCACCCGCTTCAACGCCACTGCCAAGATCGCCGCCCTGCACATCCCAGCGACACACTACCTGGAAGTCTGGGGCGATGCCCTCACGGCTGACGGTGTCTACTCGATCGTGCAGCCGATGATCCAGCCGCTGTACAACGGCGTCTCGGAAAACGAAATTTACCTCGCTCTGCTGGGCAAGAAGAAGTTCGTTGTCGCCAAGCCGGCTGCGGATGCCAAGCCTGCCTCCGCTCCTGCGGGCCCGGTGGAAGATCCTGGCTATGAGGCAGTCCGTGAGACCTTCGCCACAGTGGCTGGCGGTCTCGACGAAACGAAGTGGAATTTCACCCTTCGGGATGGTTTCCTCAAGGGCACCCAGGCTGCTGCCGGTGGTGGCTTCAATGCCGGTGCGGTAGCCTCCTTGGTTTCCGCTGGCAAGGTCCCCGTTGCTCCCACCGAGCAGGCTCTCGAAGTGGTGCTGGTGCCGGACAACAGCCTCTGGGATGGTCGTTACATCAACAACGGCTGGCTCCAGGAAGCGCCTGATCCAGTGACCAAGCTCACCTGGGACAACGCCGCCCTCATTGGTTCCGTCACCTACCGCAAGCTAGGCCTCAAGGCGCAGAAGGAAGGTCTCGCCCCCAAGGTTGAAATCACCATCGGCGACAAGAAGCTGGTGCTGCCGGCTCTCGAAGCCCCCGGCCACGTTACCAATTCCATCACCATCCAGCTTGGCTATGGCCAGACGGTGACCGGTTTCATCGGCAAGGGTACCGGCTTCAACGGCTACAAGCTGCTGACCAATCCAGGTGAGTTCGTGCTGACCGGCGCAACCATCAAGGCCACGGGTGACGACTACCAGCTCGCCATCACCCAGGAGCACGACACCATGGAAGGCCGCGCGCTCTATCGCGAAGGCACCAAGGAAGACGAAGAAAATTTCGCCCAGGTCACGGGCATCGACAGCCATATTCCGCAAAGCGTCAGCTTGTACGGCGGCCAGTTCGGTCCCAAGAGCGAGGAAAACCCTCAGGGCTTCGACTTCGAACGCAGGCACCAGTGGGGCATGAGCATCGATTTGAGCAAGTGCCTCGGCTGCACTTCTTGCCTCATCGCCTGCCAGTCCGAAAACAACATTCCGATTGTCGGCAAGGATCAGGTCCAAAAGGGCCGTATAATGCACTGGATCCGCATGGATCGTTACTTCGCCACGCCTGAAAAGGACGATGTGGACATCGATCCAAAGCTTGAGGATCTGGAAAACGCCGAAATGGTGACCCAGCCTGTGGCCTGCCAGCAGTGCGAATCCGCTCCTTGCGAAACGGTCTGCCCGGTGAACGCCACGGTGCACACCGAAGAAGGCTTGAACGCCATGGCCTACAACCGCTGCATCGGCACCCGGTACTGCGCCAACAACTGTCCTTACACCGCCCGCCGTTTTAACTGGTTCGACTACAACAAGCGTCCGCTTGATGAGCTGTACTGGGGCCCGCTCTCCACTCCCGAGAAGACCGGTCTCAAGGAAAGCATGAAGCTGCAGAAGAATCCCAACGTCACCGTCCGCATGCGCGGCGTGATCGAGAAGTGCACCTACTGCGTGCAGCGTCTGGAATCCGCCAAGATTCAGCAGATGCAGGTGCAGCGCGATTCGAAAAACTTCCGCATCCCCACGGATTCGGTCAAGTCCGCCTGCCAGCAGGCCTGTCCAACCGGCGCCATCGAATTCGGCGACATCGCCGACAAGAACAGCGCTGTGTTCAAGATCAAGGGCGACGGCACCAAGGAGAACCCTGGTTCGCTCCGCAACTACGAGTTGCTGAAGTATATCAACACCCGTCCGCGCACCAGCTATCTGGCCCGCATCCGCAACGTCAATCCAGCCATGCCCGGCGCGAAGGGCATCGCAGCGTGGAGCAAAGAAAATTCCTAACCCATGGCAGCCACCGACACAGCCTCCGCTCATGCCGCCTCCAGCACGCCCGTCGTGCTTGAACGCGAGCCCCTGGTGCTGAACAACCGGCCGTTCAGTTGGATCTCCAACCGGATCTGCGGCATCATTGAAAACAAGCAGCCCTTCCTCTGGTGGATTCTGTTTGTGCCTTCGGTGATCCTCACCGGCATCATGGCTTTCTGCTTCGTTTACCTCATCTCCACCGGCGTCGGTGTCTGGGGTCAAAAACAGCCCGTCGATTGGGCCTGGGACATCACGAACTTCGTGTTCTGGATTGGTATCGGCCATGCCGGCACTTTGATTTCCGCAGTGCTTTTCCTCACCCGTCAGAAGTGGCGTACCTCCGTCAACCGTGCGGCGGAAGCTATGACTCTGTTCGCGGTGATGTGTGCCGGTTTATTCCCGGCCTTCCACGTGGGCCGCGTCTGGATGGTGTGGTTCCTCGCCCCGATTCCAAATGCGAACGCCATCTGGCAGAATTTCAAGTCGCCCCTTCTCTGGGATGTGTTCGCGGTGTCCACCTACTTCACCGTCTCGGTGATTTTCTGGTACCTCGGTCTGGTTCCCGATCTGGCCACCCTGCGTGACCGTTGCAAGCCCGGCTTGAAGAAGGCCCTGTACGGTCTCTTTGCCCTCGGCTGGCGCGGTGCGAACCGCCACTGGAGCCACTACGAAACAGCGTACATGCTGCTCGCCGCCCTTTCCACCCCGCTCGTGCTCTCCGTGCACTCCGTGGTGTCCTTCGACTTCGCCACCTCCATCGTCCCCGGGTGGCATACCACCATCTTCCCCCCTTACTTCGTGGCAGGTGCTATCTTCGGCGGCTTCGCCATGGTGCTCACTCTCATGATCCCCGCCCGTGCGATCTACGGTCTTCATGACCTGATTACGCCGAAGCATATCGACAACATGGCGAAGATCATCCTGCTCACCGGCACCATCGTCGGTTACGCCTACAGCATGGAGTTTTTCATGGCCTACTACGGTGCCAATCCGTTTGAGCTTCAGACCTTCAAACTGCGCGCCCTCTACGGCCCCAGCACCTTCTATTACATCATGATGTTCTCCTGCAATGTGTTTGCTCCGCAGGTGTTCTGGTTCCGCAAGCTGCGCACCCACTTGCCCACCGTGATGGTCGTCTGCATGTGTGTGAACGCTGGCATGTGGTTTGAGCGTTACGTGATCATCGTCACTACCCTGGAGCGCCATCTTGTCCCCGGTGCCTGGCGGGTGTTCCACCCTACCTGGGTGGATGTCACCACCTTCGTGGGCACCTTCGGGTTCTTCATGATGAACTTCCTGCTTTTCCTGCGCTTCTTGCCGGTCATCGCGATCGCTGAAGTCAAGGGCGTCACTCCCCAGGCTGATCCGCACCACGGCGACAGTCACGACCACGGCATCCAGGAAGATGATGTCATGGGCTACGAACCCGCTTCCTGCACCGCTCCCAAGGGCGCTGCTGTCACCGCTTAACTGGACACTACTGTGAGCACCACCCTCAAAAGAGTTCACGGCTACCTCGCTGAGTTCGACAGCGTGAAAGACCTGTATCATGCCGCCGAGCACGTGCGCGATGCTGGCTATAAGCGCTGGGACACGCATACTCCCTTCCCCGTGCATGGCATGGATGGAGCGATGGGCCTCAGCCGTTCCAAGCTTCCTTGGCTGGTCTTCTTCGGTGGCATCACCGGTACCACCACCGCCTTCCTGCTTGAGTACATCACGCAGGCGGTCATCTATAGGACGATAGTCCAAGCCAAGCCCGCCACGATCATGTCGCTGCCTGCTTGGTTCCCGGTGATGTTCGAGCTCACCATCCTGTTTTCCGCTTTCACCACACTGTTCGGCTTGCTTGCCATCATCGGTCTCCCACGCTGGAACCACCCGCTGTTCACTTCCAAGCGTTTCGGCAAGTTCTCCGATGACGGTTTGTTTGTCTGCATCGAAGCCCGCGACCCAAAGTTTTCCCAGGAAGGCACCAAGACCTTCCTTGAAGGCATCGGTGCCAAGAACATCGAACTCGTAGAGGACGACATCTGATCGCAGCCGCCTAACGCGATCTTAGCAACGCCATGAAATACTTTTTCCTCAGCTACATCTTTGTCGTGATCCTCGTCGTGGGCGCGGCGGGCTTCCGCGGTGACAAGTTCCAGCAGACGCCGCTCTATATCTTCCCGGACATGAAGGAGCAGCCCAAGGTGAAATACCAGGCTGCCAGTGCCTTCTTCTCCGACGGCCTGGGCGAGCGCTTGCCGATCACACATACCGTGCCCATGGGCTTTGACATCCCTGCCAAGGCCAGTGCCAATGGCGCGACACCGCCGAAATACGGCTTTAGCAACGGTCTCGACTTTTACAACACCGGGAGGGTGGGCGACTTCTATGGCGACGGCTTTCCTGAAGAACTCGGACTCGATGCCGGTCTTCTGGAGCGCGGACAGCAGCGGTTCAATATCTATTGCGCGGTCTGCCATGGCCAGTCCGGCAACGGCAAGGGCATCACTTCCAAGTACGGCATCCTTACCGCCTTCAACTTCCAGCAGGCCGGTTCCACGGACCCCAAGAATCCTGCTGGCTACCGCCCGACCGGCGCAATTTTCGACACCATTACCAACGGTAAGGGCCTCATGGGTCCCTACGGTGGCGTCCTCCCGGTACGCGACCGGTGGGCCATCATCTCTTACATTCGCACGCTGCAGTTGGCGGGCAAAGAGGTCGGCGTTCAGTAACGGCAAGCGTTTCACGGCATGAGTCATCATCACGTCAGTTTCAAAGACTTGCCTGAAGGAGGCGAGAAATTCGAAGTCGCCAAGGCTTCGAAGATGGTCAGCACGCTCGCCGGCATCGGCGGCATTGGCCTGCTCGGTTCGGCTTACTTCTTCTTCAGCGACATTGCTTCTTTCTCCTATAGCTGGCTATTCGCCACCTTTGTTGCTTTCACCATCGTGGCAGGCGGCTGCTTCTGGATTTTGCTGCACAATGCTTCGAACTCCGGCTGGGGCGTCACAGTCCGTCGCTTGTTTGAAAACCTGGGCATGCTGGCCCTGCCGCTGTGTGTGCTTTGCCTGCCATTGCTTATCCCCGACGTGCAGACCCATCTTTGGGAATGGATGAACCATCACCGTGCGGCTGCTGCCGAAGCCGCCCACCTTGGCAATGGAGCCACGACGCTGAGTGTGCTGCATCACATGACCGTTGCGAATCCGCACCTGCATGTGCTGTCTGAAAAGTACGGCTACCTGAACATCACCTTCTGGTACGTCCGCTTCTTCTTCTACTTCGCCATCCTCGGCTTCATGGCCTGGAAGCTGCGCAAGGAATTCCTCGATCAGGAAAAGGATGGCAGCATGAAGCACACGGTGGCTGCCCGCCAGTGGTCCTGCGTTATGCTGTTCCCGTTCGCGCTCACCATCACCTTCGCGGCGGTGGACTGGGTCATGGGCCTGGATTATAGCTGGTTCTCCACCATGTGGGGTGTGTACATCTTCGCCGGAAGTGCTTGGTCGTCGATGGCGCTGATGCTGCTGATCGTCAGCTATCTGAAGTCCATTGGCTACTTGCAGCAGGTGGTCACCGATGAGCATTACCACTTGATGGGCAAGCTGCTCTTCACCTTCACCGTCTTCTGGGCCTATATCGCCTTTAGCCAGTACTTCCTGATCTGGTATGCCAATATTCCGGAAGAGACTCGCTGGTACTTGATTCGCAATACAGGAAACTGGCAGGTGGTGAGCATTCTCATCGTGTTGGGCCATTTCATCGCACCGTTCGTCTTGCTGCTCAGCCAGCCACGTAAGAAGAACGTCAAAATGATCTGCGCCGTCGCCATATGGGTGCTGTTGATGCACTTCGTGGACCTTTGGTGGAACATTATTCCCGAACGCGGTCCTTCGCTTGGCAAAGGTGTCTCCATCCCCGGTGCCTGGATTGGCGATGTGTTCGCCTTCTGCGCTGTGTTTGGCACCCTGGGATTCATCTACTTCCGCACTCTGGGCAAGAACAGCCTGTATGCTTGGCGCGACCCCCGCCTCATGGAATCCGTTAACGTCCGCAACTAACTGACGACGCATGTCTTCCGATTCATCAACCATTCAACAACGGCGCGCTCCTGGAGTGCTGTGGATTCTCGCCGTCCTTCTCAGCTTTGCCGTGCTTGCCTATCTAGCACAGGGACTCTTTGGCCGGGAACGCGTGCTCGATCCGCGTGTCGATGACCGCCTCGCGAATTTGTCTGAAGTGAGAACTGCTCAGGCTGCAAGCGTGAAGAAGATGGGCCTTGAAACAGGCACCAGTGCCGAACGTCTTGCCAAGAGCCTGGAACAACTCAAGGCCTTGAAGCCCGCGACCAGTACCATGGTGGTTCCTGGTTCACCCACTCAACTCAAGCAGTCGGCAGCTCCTGCCGCTGCTCCGGCGCCCGCACCCGCGGCGCCGGCCAAGTAATCAACCGGCCGCTCCCTGAACGCCACTCATATGCAGACAGAGGCCCCCATCGCCGATCTTAACGCTGAGAACCTGCGCCGCGCGGCCATTGACCGCTCGGTCAAAGGTCCGGTGCTGTTCCTGTTCACCAATGCAGCTTTTTGGCTGATGGCGTCCACCTTGCTGGGCTTCCTTTCCGCCGTAAAGTTGGTGAGCCCGCATTTCATCGATTTCTCCTTCCTGACTTACGGTCGCATTCAGCCCGCTCATTTGCTGGCGCTCGTTTATGGCTGGGGCATCCAAGCCGGTATGGGCGTCGCCCTCTGGCTCATGGCCCGTCGCACTGCGGTGGAGCTTAAAGGCGGCCAGGCAACTTTGATCACTCTTGGTGTCATTTGGAACATCGCGGTAACAGTTGGCATCGTGAGCGTCCTGGCGGGCGGCAGCACCTCGCTTGAGTGGCTGGAATTCCCGGCTTCGGTGGCCACTGTGCTTCTGATTGTCTTTCTGGTGTTCGCCTTCCGCATCGTTTCGATGGCTGCCAAGCCTCAGCGCGAAGGTGGTTTTCAGGTCAGCACTTGGTACATCGTCGGAGCCTGCTTCTGGTTCCCTTGGGTCTTCGCCACCGCCACAGGCCTTTTGCACCACGTTGAACTCGGCGCACTAGGTGCAGGGATCAATGCTTGGTTCGTGCACGGCGTCATCCTGTTGTTCTTTGTCCCGATTGGCATCGGTTCCGCCTACTATTTCATTCCCAAGATCACCGGTCATCCCACCCACAGTGCTCAGCTTGCACAAATGGGCTTCTGGACCCTGGCTATTTTTGGCGGCTGGACGGGTATGCAGCGTTTCATGGGCGGCCCGATCCCTGGATGGATGCCTGCCGTCGGTGCTCTCGCCGGTGTGCTGCTCCTGATCCCCGTCGGCATCGTGGGTCTGAACCATCACCTCACCACTCTCGGCAGCCACAAGCTGGTGGGCACTAGCCCGACGCTGCGGTTCACCTTCGTGGGCGCTCTGTTCTATCCCATCTCCGGGGTGCTCTTGGCGCTGATTTCCGCTTTCTGGAGTGGATCAACGATGCAGTTCACCCACGCTTGGTACGGCTACCAGATTGTGGTGGTGTACGGCTTCTTCAGCATGTGCGTCTTCGGTGCCATTTATTACATCGTTCCCCGTCTGGCAGGCTGCGAGTGGCTCTCCGTCCGTCTGATCCGCAATCATTTCTGGTTCTCCGTGTACGGCATCGGCACTATCGTGGTGACCAGCGTGTTGGGCGGCTTCCAGCAGGGTGCCGTCATGAATGACCCCGGGCAGTGGGATGTCAACTTCCTGGCCATAGCGACTCATTCTTACATTTACGTGGTCGCCCGTGCGCTCGCCTGGCTGTTCATCCTGTGGTCGAACTCCTGGTTCCTGGTTCATCTCATGCTGATGGTGGCAGGCCTTGGCCGTCGCAGCTCGGCCCCCACTCTGCTCACGCATGACCACGAACACGAAGAACTGCCGCTTACCGAAGGAGCAAAGGCATGACTGATTTCCGCACATTCGTCCTCAAATTGATGGCAAGCTTCGGCCTCCCCTGGCTGCTGCTGATCATTGTCCCCTCCATCCAGTACCAGGGTCTCAAACCCCTGCCGTACGACAAGGAAAAAGGCGACGAGCTGGACAGCGCCTATTCTTACCCGCTGATGCCGATCGTGAACCAGCAAGGTGAGAAAATATACGCAGCAGAGGGCTGCGTGCAGTGCCACTCCCAGATGGTTCGTGCCGCTCCGCTGGCGCTGGACGCCTGGCGCAAGGGCTGGGGCCAGGATCAGGGCGCTCGTGCCGCTGAGCCTGTGCGCACCACCGAACTGCGTGACTACTTTGGCGAAAAGCATTCCTTCCTGGGTGTGATCCGCAATGGTCCTGATCTCGCCAACGCCGGTTACCGTTTTGAAAACCGCACCCAGGTGCATCTGCACTTGTACGAACCCCAGGTAGTTAATGGAAACTACTGGCAGGTGATGCCTAGCTACCGTCATCTGTATCAGGTGCGCAAGATTCAGGGCCAAGGCTCCGCCGCCGCCCTTCCCCTGGCGGGCACCAAGTACGAGCCGAAGGAAGGTTACGAAGTCGTGCCGACCCAGGAAGCCGAGCAACTCGTCAGCTACATTCTGTCCTTGAAGAAGGATTACCCCATCCCAGGTGCGGCCAAGGCTGTTGCCGCCGCTCCCGCCAAGAAGTAGCTCGTTTTTCCTTTTTATCGCCCGCCCATGAGCGCCTCCAATATCAATCACGACACCAACGACCTCGACCGCATCCACTCCGCTGTGAAGCGCGAGAAGCTGGATCTGCCGGCCGGCAATGAAGCCGCGCCGATGTGGGCCATCTTCATCGCCATGGTTGTAGCAGTGCTCGCAGGCAGCCATCTGGGCATGATGTCGAAGCCACTCAGCATCGAAAGCAAGGCGACCTTCGCCCCCGTGCCTGATCCTCGCCCGAGCAGCACCGGCGGTGCGGATAACCTCGATCCTTTCGCCCTTGCCATGAAGAAGGGCGCCAGCGCTTACGCCGTTTGCGGTGGCTGCCATCAGGGCACTGGCATGGGCGTTCCTGGCCAGTTCCCGCCTCTTGCAGGTTCTGAATATGTCACTGGTGGCACCGAGCGTCTTATCCGTATTGCCTTGAGCGGCCTGCAAGGCCCTATCACCGTCAAAGGTGCTGGCTACAACACACCGGGCGGCATGCCTCCCCAGGGCATGGCCTTGGGTGACCAGGACATTGCCAATGTGCTGACCTACGTGCGTAACAGCTTTGGCAACGAAGGCCCTATGGTGACCAAGGAAATGGTGACCAAAGTTCGCGGCACCATCACCGGCCATCCCGCCCAGTGGACCGCTGCTGAGCTGGAAGAATTCGCCAAGAAGAACGTGCCCGGTGACATTCCTGCCGGTCCTGGCGCAACTGGTGCGCCAGCCGCCAAATAGCACTCGTATTTTTTGTTTGAAACCCGTTGTGACCGCCCTTGTCCCACGCCCACCATCCTCTCCGCTGAGCATCAAGCCTAGCGTGGACGGGTTGCGGCTTGAGATGGCAAGATCAACGCGCATTGCGTGTGTTCCGGTAAGCGGAGGCCTCCCTGCCCGCTCTGCTTCGACACTTTTTACGGCCACTGGCCCCAACCGTTACTGACTTACTCCATGAGCGCCGCTATTACCCACGACGATTCGCACCACGCCGGTGATCACGCGCACGATCACGCCCATCACGAGCCGAGCTTCATTTGGAAGTACATCTTCTCCACCGATCACAAGATCATCGGTGTGCAGTATGGCCTTTGCGGCCTGTTCTTCCTGCTCTTCGGTTTCTTCCTGATGATGATCATGCGCTGGAGCATCGCCTATCCGGGCGTGCCGATGCCTCCTTTCAACTGGTTCCTCGATGCCTCGCCTCCCGGCAGCACCAACTACTTGCATCCTGATCGTGTCGAATTCCTCCACACCTACCTTCCCTGGGTTTTCTATCAGGTGAACAAGTGGGCCCCTGGTGGCATCGTCAGCGCTGAGCTCTACAACATGTTCGGCGCCATGCATGGCACCATCATGGTGTTCATGGGCATTGTGCCCCTCGGTTTCGCCGCCTTCGGCAACTACGTGATGCCTCTGCAAATCGGCACCGTGGACATGGCCTTCCCCAAGCTGAATGCCTGGAGCTTCTGGCTCTTCTTCATCGGCGGCGCGATGATGATCATTAGCTTCTTCCTCCCAACGGGCGCGGCGCAGACCGGCTGGACGAATTACTCACCCCTCGCGACAACAACCTTGATGCATTACCGCAGTACCTTCATGACCGGCCAGACGTGGTGGCTGCTGGCGATGGTGTTCGTGATTTCGTCCTCCCTGCTGGGTTCGGTGAACTTCATCACGACCTTGATCAACCTCCGCGCTCGTGGGCTCACTTGGTTCCGCATGCCATTCTTCTGCTGGGCCATGCTGGTCACCAGCTTCCTGTTGCTCCTCGCCTTCCCTCCGTTGGAGGTGGCCGCCGTGCTCCAGGTGGTTGACCGCGTGTTTGGTTCTTCCGTATTCCTGCCCACCGGTCTGGTGGAAGGCAACAAGCTGCTGGACATCTCCGGCGGTGGCAATCCGCTGCTCTACCAGCACCTGTTCTGGTTCCTGGCCCATCCCGAAGTGTACGTGCTCATCCTTCCGGCTTTCGCCATTGTTTCGGACGTGATTCCTTGCAACGCCCGCCGCCCGCTGTGGGGTTACAAGGCGATGGTGTACTCGGTGCTGTCCCTCGGCTTCCTCAGCTTCCTTGTGTGGGCCCACCATATGTATCTCACTGGTATGGGCACCACGATGTCCACTTACTTCCAGATCACCACGGTGTTGATTTCAGTGCCTTCGGTGATGCTGCTCACCTGTTTGATGATCACCCTTTGGGGCGGTTCCATCCGCTACAACACTCAGATGCTGTTCGCCAGTGCCTTCCTACCAATGTTCGGCATCGGCGGTCTTACCGGTCTGCCCCTGGCCTTCACCTTCATTGACCTGCACCTGCACGACACCTATTACGTGATCGGCCACTTCCATTACGTGGTGGCTCCAGGCACCATCTTCGCCCTGTTTGCAGGTGTGTATCACTGGTTCCCGAAGATCACCGGTCGCAAGATGGGCGCCACTCTGGGCAAGCTGCACTTCTGGCCTTCACTCATCTGCATGAACTTCATCTTCGGACCGATGTTCATCCAAGGGCTGGCGGGCTTCCACCGCCGCTGGTATGACGGCGGCAAGTACTTCGAATCGACCAGCCACGAGTACCTGTGGATGAACGAGCTCATGTCGTTCGCGGCCTGGACCATGGCGCTGGCCCAGATTCCCTTCATTCTCAACCTCTGGCTGAGCATCAAGCACGGCGAAAAGGTCACCTCCGACAATCCATGGGATGCGACCACTTTGGAATGGCAGGCGCCGACGCCACCTCCGCATGGCAACTTCCTGGTCGAGCCTGTGGTCTATCGCGATCCTTACGAATACTCCGTTCCAGGTGCCGATACCGACTTCACTCCTCAGAACCAAGTGCCTGTCGGCGGCGCCGCTGCTCCTGCCACCGTGGCCCATTCCGCGGGTCATTGATCAACTTATTGCTCCCCTCCAACTCAAGACTTTATCGACATGGAGATCCCTTACACCGTAACGGCCCGCCCCGACACAGGCCTGTGGAATGCCAAGATTGGCGTCTGGCTGTTCCTCGCCTCTGAAGTGATGCTCTTCGGCGGACTGTTTTCGTCTTACATCTTCCTCCGCCTAGGGGCCGATTATCACTGGCCGGTGCATGTGCTGAACGTACCGATGGGCTTCATCAACACCCTGGTGCTGATCGCCTCGTCTGTGACTATCGTGATGGCCTGGGCTTCCCTGAAAATGCGCAAGTGGGGTCATTACCAGATTTATCTCCTCATCACGATTCTCTGTGCCTGCACCTTCCTGCTGATCAAGTTCTTTGAATACAAGGACAAGTTCCATCACTACGGCGTGATAATGAAAGACGGCACCGTGCTGGAAGGCCATCTCAAGGAGCATGAGTACCTCATTAAATTCGACAACGTGACCGCATTCACCGTCAAGGCGGACGGCCACTATCCTGAGTTCGAGCCTTCCTTGGTTTTCGCAGGCTGCACCACTCCCAACCCGAAGCTGAAGACCCCAAAGGGCACCGTCATTTCACCCGATGCGGCAGGCCTGGAAGTTCTTCACAAGGAAGTGCTGGCAACCGCCCGGGAGAAAGCCGATGCCGCCGAAAAAGCGGGGGGTAAGCATGTCATCGCACCGGAACTGACGCCCATCACGCTGACGCCTGAATCACCGCTCTCGTTCGCCGTTCGCATCACCGCGCTGCCTCTTACCAATCCGATTTACGGGTACACGGAGAAGTCCGTGACCTTCAAGGACAACACTACTCTCGAAGGTCATCTGGCGGATGACCACATGATCCTCCAGGTTGACCGGGTTGACCTGCGGTCCGTGCCTGAAGCCGAGCATTCGGTTGCCTGGAAATACCTTGGCGAAGAGTGGAAGAAGGCCTTTGAAGAGCATCACGAGGAAAGTCTTGCCTCCTTCATCAAAGAGTATCCTGACCGCGACGGCAAGAAGGATGAAGACTTCATGCGCCACGGCTTGATCATGGCCACGCATACTCAGAAGCCCGAGCATGGCCATCATCAGGCTGAAGGCGTTGGTGAACTGATGTCGTCCTTCCACGACACTTTCATAGGTGGCAGCCATGATTACCCCGAGGTCGCGCTGGAAGCCAAGGACATCGAGCGCTGGTCTAA